>CAUBUJ010000021.1 GCA_958439155.1 uncultured Veillonellaceae bacterium | reverse complement strand
TGCCGCTGGATATGGTATCGAAATGCACGAATTTGTCCATTGACACGTTGAAGAAACTGGCTAAACAGGACAAGCTGGTATAAAAATAAAAAAGAAGAAGGCGCAGGCATGCTGTGCTTTCTTCTTTTTGTCTGCTTCTCATTGCCGTAGTATGTCATAGGGGCGGGGTCAAAGGCAACTGGTGCATCATGAGAGTGGAGTCTGAAGTCGGGAGTCTGAAGTCTGAAGAGAAAAGTGGAGGGGCTTTTTATATGCGGCTCCGCCGCTCTTCACCGTGCGTCCCACGGGTCCCGTGAAAGGGACAAGACGAAATTGCCGTCATCGGAGATATTTTCTTGAGAGAACATTTTCCCGGGTTCATGCGCCCATGGTCCGCTAAAAACCACTACGTACGCAGGCGCAGCCCCTCTCAGGCCCTTGGCCAGGCCCGCGCTGCGTAATAAGGAGCAGGCACAGACTGATTGTCATAGCAGCGGAGAAAGCAGCCACTGGTGCTTTTTCCTCCCCAATGGGGGCGAGCCCTGCGAGAAGTCATATTTCTGTTTTAGGTGTGTACGCATGCGAATTTGCCCATTCCGCAGAAATGAAGCAGGAACTAAGGCTCGCCCCAGGTAGGGGAGGACAGGGTGCCGGCGGCCACGCTTTCCGCTGCTAAAAAAGCGGGCTATGCCCCTTCCTTACTTGGCAGCGCGGGCCTGTCAGTGAAGCCGCCTCCCAGGGGATGCACCTGCGTGTACACTGGTTTTAAACCCGCCATGCCCGGCGAAGTCGGAATATAAAAATTTCTTCCTATTCCCGCCTTTGACCTCAGACCCCAGACCTTTGCCCCCGTGCTCATGATGCACCAGCCGCTGACCGCGGGCAATTTCCGCCAGCAGCCAGCAGCTAGCAGCTCACAATAAAAAACACCAGCCTGAAATCCGGATACTATTATAATTTTCTGCTGCTTTTTGACATAGCCGCATGATATAATTAAATTAAAAATAAACAGAAGAATGGCAGGTGAAACCATTGGAAAAAATTACAGGAACCGTAGCGGAAGCAATTTCCTACGCCAAAATAATAGATGCAAAGGCGAGAGAGCAGATTCGCCGCATGTGCAGCTATGAGCTCACTGAGGGCAGCCAGGTGAGAATCATGCCGGATGTTCATGCCGGGAAGGGATGTACTATCGGCACGACGATGACTATTCTTGACAAGGCAGTGCCGAACATTGTGGGGGTCGATATCGGCTGCGGCATGTATACCGTTGATTTAGGCAGGCAGCCCATCGACTTTGCGCGGCTGGATGAAGCGGCCCATGTGGTACCATCGGGAATGAATGTGTGGCAGGAAAAGCAGGCGGATTTTGATTTGAAGCAGCTGCATTGCTATGAGAAACTGAAAAAGATTTCCTGGATCGAATGCAGTATCGGAACTCTGGGCGGAGGAAATCATTTCATCGAGGTAGATGAAACACAGAGCGGTCAGCACTATCTCGTTATCCATACGGGCAGCCGGAATTTAGGCAAGCAAGTGGCTGAAATCTATCAGCGGCTGGCTATTGAACTGAATGCCCATGGGGAACCGCTGGAAGAGAGGATAAGCCACGTCATCGAAGCCTATAAAGCGGTTGGACGGCAAAAAGAAATCCAGCAGGCTATCGCAGCGGTGAAACGCGAGCAGCGCAGGAAAGTACTTCCTGATGATCTTTGCTTTGTTTCCGGGAAATATCTGGACCAGTACCTTCATGACGTGGCGCTGTGCCAGCAATTTGCCAGACTGAACCGGGAGCGGATTGCGGGGAAACTGCTGGAACTGACAGGTCTTGCGGCAGGAGAAGCATTTCATACCATTCATAACTATATTGACGTAGATGAAATGATTCTCCGGAAAGGAGCGATTGCGGCGCACAAGGGAGAAAAAGCGCTGATTCCTATCAACATGCGGGATGGCAGTATCCTGGCCATGGGCAAAGGAAATCCGGAGTGGAACTATTCGGCGCCCCACGGTGCCGGCCGCATCATGTCCCGGGCGCAGGCCATAAAAGAATTGGACATGCAGGAGTATCAAAAAGAAATGACCGGGGTGTATACCACATCCGTGAATCAAGGAACACTGGATGAAGCGCCTATGGCTTACAAATCGCTCCATGATATTCTGGATGTCATCGGGGACACCGTGGAAGTCATCGAGGTTATGAAACCGGTCTATAATTTTAAAGCGTCAGAAGAGAGACGGTTTTAAGGAGAAGAGTATGCTGCCGGAGAAAATGAGCTGGGACGAGATCCGGGCTTTGTATGAAAAAGCCAAATACTGCCTGTGGGGCGCGAAGCATTGTGCGAATTGGCGGCGTGACGAAAGAAACGGTTGGTATTATATGTGGAATGCTTACCATTTTGCATCAGTCTCTGATGAGGAATCAGTAGACCATACTACCTACGCCAGAATTTTAGTCATGATGGCCCATGAAATGAATCGTTTTGGATGCTCTGATTATGAACGCTACCATACATACCTGCTTCCAGCGGTCAAAGAATATGAAAAAGCCATGGCCTGCGGGCAGAAAGTGAGTGACAGGGAATATAACCGTATTCAAGAAGAGCGGGACTTCTATGGATATCAACTGGATCATGAAGACGATAGCGAAGAAAAATGGAAAGAAATGGTATCGCTTATTGAAAACGGGGAATTAATGGAGAAAGAAGGATTTCAATTTTATGATGGAAAACCCGTCTATTTTCAGCATACAAAAGATGAAGCTGTTTTAAAAATTTCGTATGATGACCTGCTGGCTGTATTTCGTTTCCAAGGGGTATGCAGCATAGAAATCAATACAGATCCAGTCGCAAACTGGATTACTGACAGAGTATGCTGCTATTTCCCCAAAGGTGATAATCGCCTTACATTTGCGGCAGGTGATTATAAAATTATCTGCGAAAAAATTATTTTGGAGGAATTAAGTAGTAACACTAAAAAATAGAATGCACACGGGGTGTGCAGCTTCTTGAATTAGGAGATATTTACTATAATAAACATGAGTATAAAGACGCAATCAAGTGGTATCAAAGGGCGGCTGTGCAAGGAAGCCGTTCTGCTCAGGAGAAAGCGGCGCAGACTACCAATTTGTTAGCTGCGGAAGATGTATGAATGTTCTGCTTTCGTACTTTTTGCACCACCGTTTTGTACTGCGGATCATTGAAAAATAGTTTGCCAATAGAGGCCTATATCGGCTGCTATGGCAGGTATTAAGTCATTAGCAGCACAAAAAAGAAGCCCTCCCGCTTCATGGATAGTGACTCTGTAGCCGCGCAGCAATGGCAGATTTGCATCGAAACGGATCACTCCGAATCTCCACATTTCGTGCAGGGTGCCCGCGTTGCTGTATTGGTCACTCATGAAGCTCATTGGGAGGGCTTCTTTTTTTGTTCTTTCTTGCTTGTCTTACTTACCAGCTGGTTTTTCCTGCCGGGCTTCCAGGTGCATGCCTCTGGAAGCCCGGCAGGGAAATCGGAAGCGGGCGACTAGTACACCCATGGTCTAAGGCGGTAAGATCTTTTCGCGCGCCCGCCATACGGACCATTTTCCTCTTTCATAGATTAACATTCAAAAATAAAGGATTTGGTTAGTATGGTCATGGATCTATTTTTAAATTTTTTCTCCGCCTGGTGAATCGCTGGACCGGATGACTAGATGAACAGGTCCGGTTCATTGATTTCGAGAATGGCCGCTTCGTCTTCCACGTCCTTTCGCCCGCAGGAGAGGATGGCTTTGCGGAGGCGGTAGCCTTCTTTTGTTCTGGAGAGGTACTGGCTGCCTTTTCCGCGGATATAGAGGGCGCTTTCCCGGGAGAAGCCGTTTTTCTGGAGGAAGATAGTTTCCGCGTCGGTGGTTCCGTAGGCGGCAAATTCATACCAGTCATTGTTCTGCAGGGAATTTTCTCCGTGAATACGCTTGTACATGATGGAGAACCGGAGGAAGTAATTGGTGATTTTGAAGAGAATCACCGTTTCGATGGTATCGAGCGTTTCCGCGAAGACGTAGTTTTTGTGGACGTCGCTTCCTTTGTAATCGATCCATTGGCGCTCCTCTGTCGAAAAGAAGTGACGATGCTCTTCACGGTACTTGATGGCTTCCTTGATGATGTACTGCAGGCCCCGGCCTTCCATCCATTGGCAGAGAAGCGTAGCGTACCACCGGAGTTTTGTATAATTTCCCCGATTATCCGTCTTTCCCAGCGTATCATGCTCATAGCGCTGCCAGCAGAAGATACCTGCCAGCCTTTTCAGGAAGGGAAATACCAGGTCATAGTCACAGAAGTTCCTGTCCGGTTTTTTCCACTTCCCTTCAAACACCGGGTACCTCAGCCCGCCACGGATCGCCTTTTCCAGCCGGGCCGTCTGGTCAGGGGAAATATTGATGTCGTGGTCCAGGTATCGTTTTTGTTTCTGGAACTTATGGCGGATGACCTCTTCAGCACCAGGACTCAAAAAAGGCTTAAATTCCTGCCACACCAGACTTTCCCGCCGGTCCAGGATGTCTTTCAAGAGGATCAGGCCGTATTTCCGCATAGCCCCATACTCTGCTTCTGACTGGCCGTTCTGCCTTCTGAAGACGGAGCTCCCAGAGCGGAGGGTTCTTGCGATGTATTCCTTGCACGCGGTTTTCAGTACGCCCGTGATGGAAAGCGTCTGGTTGGGAATGACAGATGTGAGGTGCCTTGTGTATTCTTCCGTGGTGGCCGATTTTTTAGGATTGGTAATGAGAAATACATTGCCTGAGAGATGGTATTGGATGCGGCCCACCCGGCCCAGGAGATTTTGAAATTCCACATCATCCAGTTTGCGCCGGCCATTTTTGACGGAGGTCACATAGAGCTCATCGGCAGGGAGATTCACCCCTTCCATGAGGGTGCTGGTGCAGAACATGGCTGTGATTTTGCGCTTCCTGTAGAGATCTTCCAGGCGCATGCGGAGAGAGGCCGGAAGGTACCCCACATGGTAGCCCACGCCTTTTCGCACGAAATCGGAGAGGAAGTAGGCGCCGTGAATCTGCTGCTTGATGTCTTTGGAGAGCTCGTCCAGGTCGGGGTCATTTAGATAGGGGCGCTTGGACGCGAAAATACGGGCGCTTTTGACGGCGTCAGCGCGGGAACTGTGGTACGACAGAATCTGCAGCGGCTGGGCGGTGCCCTGGCGGTTCCGTTCCCGCCAGTCCCGGTAGGTGATGCACTTCACGGGATCGCTCAGATGGAGGGATAGGGACGACACAGGAATGACGGTCTTCGTGAAGGCGTTGTAAATGGAAATCCGGTGCTGCTCACAGTCAATGAGAAATTTAAATTGGGTCACTGGGGAGAAGGTGGTGGAAAATCCATGGGCTGCCAGCGCCTGCAGGCGGGATTTCCGGTGCGCCTTGAGCTCTTTCTTCCGTTCCTTCTCCGTGCCGCCTTTCATATCGATGACGGAGGTGGAAAGGAGGTCCAGGTAGACTTCCGGATTGGGGATATGAGGGGAGGCGAAAATGAAATGGGGCGGGACTTCCCGGTGCGCCAGGAGACTCACCGCCTTGTAGTAGTACGGCGCCCGCTCATCTTTGGCAGAGAGCTTCTGCGCCTCATCCACGAAGAGGTAGCGCAGCGGGAACTGCGGGTATTGGGAAAGCAGGTACAGCAGCCGTTCCGGCGTCATGAGGAGGATGAAATGGTGCTTTCCTTCCAGCGCCATTTCGCCGGCCGAGGTGATGACCCGGTAATTCCGGTCCTGCAGTACCGGCGCCAGGTCCCGCAGTGTTTCCGCCCGCGCTTCATTGATGAGAGCCCGGGTGGGGAGAAGGCGGGCGAAATTCCACTGGCTTCCCTGTTCCACCTGGTACTTCATGAATTTCTGCATGATGAAGGATTTGCCGAGCGACGTAGGCGCGGAGAAACTGAACGCCTTTTCCGTGAGGCGGTCATACATGGTTTTCTGGGGAAGAAAGAAACGGAGACCCGCTTCCCCAGGCACCGCCAGTACTTCCGCTTTGATCTGGTCGTATATATCTTCCTGGAAAGAAGAAGAGCCCAGGCTGCGCGGCGCGTCAAAGGATTCCAAAAGACGGCGGCCCCGGTCATTTTCTATGGCGCCCAGCACGGACGCCGCCGCGGCGCGCACTTCGGCAAGGTGCGGATAGAGCGCGTGAAGCAGCACGGCCAGCTCCTGCGCCTGCTGGCGGTGCTGCTCTTTCTTTTCCTTGTTTGTGGATTTGGAGAGAAGATCGGCGAAGCGGATCGCGTCGCCCACAGGAACAGCCTTCCTTGGGACGGGCCCCGCGCCGGGGATCCGTTCCTGATCCAGATGAAGCGTCTGGACAGCGTAATTATAGAGAAGGGCATCATGGATCTTCTGCAGGTACGGATTGGCTTCGAGAGCGGCATAGATTCTCTCTCCCAGAGTCTGAGGAGCTTCCTCGCGCGTCATGGTCAAAACTCCCCTTTCTCAAGCCGTTTTGCGGTGAGAGTATAATCAGGCTTCACATCATTCATGGGAAGAAGGTACACATAGAATGGATACGCCCCGAGAGAGAGCTCCTGGATTTTCGCGGATAGATGCCGGTATATCCCTTCCATGTCACGGTCCTTTTTCTTTGTTTCTTTCCGGTCAAATTCCTCTTCCCTGCAGTTGGTATCGATCCCCATGGGATACGCGATGAAAATGGCAAAAGCGCTGCGCGGATACGCCGGCTTGTCTTCGGAAGGAATAATCTGGGACGTGAGATAGTCCGCCTCTTCTTTGGGAAATTTCTGATCCAAAATGGAAGGATCCAGAAAGGCGTACCGCGGGGCGCCGGCGTCTGCGATCGCTTTGGCGCGGCGCAGCGCTTCATCCAAAGAGTCCAGATACCCCATAAAGGCGCCGTCCTCCTCTTCATAGGAAGCAGCCAGACTGTAGATGATTTCCGGCTTTTGGTCCTTGTCCTGGGGCAGCGCCGCATGAATGGCATCGGCGCGGCAGCCGAAACCGCTCATATCCGGCGCGCGAAGCTCCATGGAGCTGAAGATCTTGGGATAATGGTGGAGTTCCTGCAGGAAATAGAGCAGGAAATGATGAATCCGCCGGTCCGGATGATCTGCCTGATCCTGATTGAACCGGGTGAATGCGCGGCACAGCAAGCGGCTCAAGGTCTCTTTTCCGCATGCCAGCCTGTCCTGGGCGGCCCGGGACTCGGCGTAGCGGATCACATTGTCGCAGATCGGACCGGCAAGACGATCCACCGCGTAGGTGTTATTTCTTTTATGCAAAAGGTGCATATAGATTTGGGGCGTGTAACCAGGGCGATCCGGTTCTTTGGCCGGATAGGTGCCATTCCATGCGAACAAGTTTTTCTCCGTAGATTCATTCAGCGTGCTTCTCAGCGTATCTTCCATTCCTCCTCCTTAGTGCGGGTACCGTTCTTTTCCTTCCGCCGCCATCGCCGCGGGCGCAGCCGGGCTGCCTTTGGCGGCGTAGGTTGGCTTTTTTCCTTTCAGCTCTTCATAAATTTCCGGCGCGAAGAGCCCCAGCACGTCTTTCTTCGCTTCCTCATCATTGAGGAGAAGACCGAAGAAATCCGTATTGTGTTCATACGCGTCGGCGAGCACATCGTCCACATCGGACAGATAGGACAGCTCGAAATCGGAAAGCGTATTGCTTCTCGCCTTATCCCGGAGCTCCTGGGATTTTTTCATGAGATCCACGATCTGGTAAATGGCGCTTACCGTGACGTCCGTATCCAGATTCATGCCCATGCGGGCGTTGATGTCTTCCAGAATGCGGGACAGCTTTTCCTTCTTTTCCTCTGCCACATCGAAATGGGTGGCCATGGGAAGGCGCACAATGGGATCAGGGGTGACTTTCTTTCCCTTGTGCTCGCCCGTCTTTTTCTGCCGGAATTTCTGCGCCTTGATCATGGACGTAATGTCAAAGGACCCGTCCTTGGGGATCACGATGTACTTCACCAGGTACTCGAGAAACTTCACTTTCTTATGAAGCGCCGCGTCTTCAAAGGACGTGACCTGAATGAGGAACTGGTAGAAATGAATGAAATGCTTCGCCGTCTTCCGGAACTCCAGCTGCTCTTTCCGGTCTTTTTCTTCCACCGCGCGTCTGGCCCTGGACAGGTAGAAGAGCATCTGCTTCCTGTCCGCGCCCGTCTGCTTTGTCTTGTAGAGACGGTCGCTGAAATCCTCAATGTCCGCCGGACTGAGGACGTAATAGCCTTCCAGCTTCTGGTCCAGCTCATAGATGGCCTGGGGCGTCACATTCTGGGAGAGAATGGTGGTGGTGTAGTACGTGGCGTACGCCTTCTGGATGTCTTCGTAGTCATTTACAAAGTCCAGCACGAATACATGCTTGTCATAAGGCGGATCAATCCGGTTCAGCCGGGACAGGGTCTGCACCGCCGATACGCCGCGGAGCTTTTTCAGGATGTACATGGCGCAGAGTTTGGGCTGGTCGAAGCCGGTCTGGTATTTATTGGCCACGAGAAGCACATTGTATTCGGCGCTGTCGAAGACGTCCGGGAGCTTGGCTTCCCCAAATCCATTGATACCCGGCTCGGAATATTCCTCCGGATCACCAGGGAGCTTCACCTTTCCGGAAAACGCCACGAGGGCGCGCACGTCGGTATATCCTTTCTCCGCAATGTACCGTTCCAGCGCCTGTTTATAGAGCACCGCCGCCTGGCGGGAGGGTGTGACGATCATCGCTTTCGCCGCGCCGCCCAGCTCATCCTTCACGTATTCCCGGAAATGCTCTACAATGATCTGGATGCGCTGGGCAATATTGGTGGGATGGAGGGTGAGGAAACGGGCGATCTGCCGTTTTGCCTCTATCGTTTTGCACCGCGGGTCCTCTTCCACCGCTTTATTGAGCCGGTAGAATGTCTGGTACGTGGTGTAGTCCTGGAGCACATCCAGAATGAAGCCCTCTTCTATGGCCTGCTTCATGGAATAGAGATGAAACGCTTCATACTGGCCCTGGCGGTTCAGGCGGCCGAACTGGGCGAGGGTCTTTCCCTTCGGAGTGGCGGTGAAAGCGAACATGGATACATTGGGCTGCTTGCCGTGGCGGGCGATTTCATCTACGATCCGGTCTTCCACGGTGAGATCTTCCTGTTCCTCCGCGCTTTCATCGGCGGAGAGGGTGAGCGTCACCGCCGCCATATCCTTGCCTGACGTAGACGAATGGGCTTCGTCGATGATGACGGCGAAGCGCTTGTCTTTGAGCGCCCGCACCCGGTCGGTGATGTAGGGAAATTTCTGGATGGTGGTGGCAATGATCTTCGTATTTCCCGCGAGCGCCTCTGCCAGATCGGCAGAGGTACAGCTGTCATCCATGACGCGGATGAGGCCCGACTTGTGCTCCATGCCGAGAATGGCGTCCTGGAGCTGCCGGTCCACCACCACCCGGTCAGTGACGATGAGAATATTGTCAAAAATGATGCGGTTATTCCCGTCGTGAAGCGAGGACAGGCGGTACGCCAGCCAGGCGATGGAATTGGTCTTCCCTGACCCGGTGCTGTGCTGGATGAGGTAATTCTGGGAGCTTCCGTTTTCCCGTACATCGGCGAGAATCTTCCGCACCGCGTCCAGCTGGTGGTACCGCGGGAAAATGAGCGTATCTGTCATGCGCTTCTTCCCTGTGGCCGGGTCTTTTTTTGTCTTCGTCTCCACGAAAATATACTGGCTGATGAGGGAAATGACCGTATCCGGCTTCCAGATATCTTCCCACATGTAGGAAACGCCCATGCCCTCCGGCGAGAGGGGATTCCCTTTTCCCGTATGGATGCCTTCGCCCCGGCCGCGGTTGAAAGGGAGGAAGAATGTCTTTTCTCTGGCCAGGCGGGTCGTCATGTACACCTCTTCCAGGTCCATGGCGAAATGGACGAGGGCGCCAGCCTTCCACCGGAAGAGGCGGTCCTCCGGATTCCGGTCCCGCCGGTACTGGCGGATGGCGTCATGATAGGTCTGGCCCGCGGGATTGCACTTGAGCTCCGCCGTCATGATGGCGATGCCGTTCACGAAGAATACCAGATCGACCCGCTCCTTGCCGCCGGCCCACACTTCTTCCATTACGGTGAACCGGTTCTTCTCGTAGAGGCGGGTGAGCTTCTGGTTGAACGACGCCGCCGGCGGGGTATAGAGGAAATCGATAGGAAAGCCCGACACGGTGAGGCCGTGTTTTAAGGCTTCGATGAGAGAGCCGCCGGCCTTGCTGGTCTCCCTGGCGAAATAGGAGAGGAAGGTCTCCTCCAGATCGCCTTTGTAGATTTTCCTAAGCTTCGCCATGGTCTCCGGCTGGGTGTCTTCCAGAAATCCAAAGAGCATCTCCCGGTCCACCGCAAAGCGCCCATCAAAGGCAGCGGTATCCCGGATGGTGTATCCCTCCTTTTGAAGTTCTCCCAGAATATAGGCCTGGTACTGTTTTTCAGTGAGAATCTGGTTCATACGGCACCTCCTTCTTGCCTGTGACGTACTCATAAATGAGGGACTTCTTGTACTCCTGCAGTAAAGTAAGCTGCTTTTCCTTTCCCTCTAAAATCCGGTCGATCTCGCTGCACTTTTCGTCCAGGAAATGGGCAATCGCTTTTTGCTCGGAGAGAGGGGGTAATGGGATTTGAAAATTCAAGAAGGTGAAAGTAGGTAATCTCCATCTTCCTAAATTAGAAACACCTTGTCCCATGGAATAAAAAATTCGGCACATATAACAGGCTTGCATCACATATTTATAATACTGGCAATCATTTTTAGATAGGTCACGCAAGCGAAATACGCGATAATCGGGACTGGTTACGCCGGATAGTTTTGAACAATCCACCCAACCAGTTAATAAATCCATATGATTCATAACATAATCATTGGGGTAGACTAATTGATAATTTGCATAGCTTTCAGCAATTTGTCCCTCATTGGATGTAATATCCTTGATCTTCAGACCTCTTTGGGTAACAGATAAAATATCATACCCTTCTTTACCGGCTATTCTTTTTAGAATTTGAAAGAGGAACTTTACATCACATAAATTCCAATGTTGGGGAATAGATTTCCATACAGAAGATGTTGTTTTCATCTCTGCCTTCTTATCCAGTCCCTTCGTCACCGTTTCGGAGATGAGGGACTTTTTGTACTGCCGGAGCGTCTCCATCTGGCGGGCCAGGTCCGCCGCCGCCCGGTCGATCTCGCCGCACCGCTCATCAAGAAAATGGGCAATCGCTTTTTGTTCGGAGAGGGAAGGATAGGGGACAGACATATTAGCATAGTAAGATTGTGTCATACTCGGTAATGTAGTCTGTGATATATAGAAACGATAGTCAAAACATTGAGCCGCGTAGTAAAACAGGCGCAATGAAAAGTTTTCTCTTGTTTTTACATCAAATGCGGTATCTACATTCCAGTATTTTCCTTGAACATATCTGGGATTATCTATGGTTCCCTTTCTGCCTAATAAGACAGCAGGACCATCTTTATATTCTCCGCAGGTTTTAAAACTTCCGCTGCCACTTCCATAGACTGGTACATCTCCTGGCAACTTAGGATCTGAGCCATTAGATATATGTGCAATATATTTAACTTTTATTGTTGCCCAGCCGTTTGGAATCTCCCCAATCCACGGAATGCCGCTGTCTTTCATTTCTCTCATGACCGCACCTCACTGAAGAGCTTTCCGATCTGCTGCGCCAGAGACGCTTCCAGATCCATAAACTCCGCTTTCAGATCCTCACTTGGCTTGGGCGCTTCGTATTGGTAGAAGTAGCGGGTGAAAGGGATTTCCGCGCCGGTCTTGATGACCGGTTTTTTCTTGGACAGATCTTCTTCAAAGAAGGCCTTCGCGTCCGGCACGTAAGGGAGCACTTCCCGCGCCATGTAGCCTTCGATGGACTCGGTATAGGGGACGATTTCTATGTCCTTCGTGTCTTTGTCGTAGAGGATATGTCCTTTCCTGTCTTTCTGGATGTCCGCGGTCTTGTCCATTACAGACAGGCCTTCCATGATTTTCTCTTTCCATTTCTTGTCCACGGAGAGCGGCGCGACGATGGCGTCCAGCGCGGGGCGGAAGGATTCGGGGTTTTTATAGACCGCGTCACTCTCATGGGCGCGGAGAGCGGCGAGAATGGCCTCATAGAGGGATTTTCCCTTCGCGAAGGCGGCGAGCTGCCTGGTTTCTTTCGCCGTCCGTTCTTCTTTCTCAAGGAGCGCCGCTTCCTTTCCTTCGTCGTAGAGGGGAGAGAGCGCCCCGGAAGCGATGAGGCTCTCGATACGGTCTGACCTGACGGCGTAGCTCCGCTGGAGGGGCTGCATCACTGTGTATTCCCGGTAGAGGAAGTCTTCATTTTTCACGATCTTCGAGTAGGCGTTCTCTTCAAAGTCCGCGTAGAGCTTCGTCACTTTGACGCGGTTCTCCGGGCTGATTTCATTGCGCTTGTTCCCGAGAGATTTCCGGAGTTTCTCGCAGAAGGAAGAGCCGTCGATGAGCTGGACGCGGTCTTTCCGCTTTTCACTCTTGTTCTTCGAAAGAATCCAGATATAGGTGGCGATCCCTGTATTGTAGAAGAGATCCGTCGGGAGGGCGATGATCGCTTCCAGAAGGTCATTCTCAAGGAGCCACCGCCGGATCTGGCTTTCGCCGCTGGCGGTGCCGCCGGTGAAGAGGGGCGAGCCATTCTCAATGATGGCGCACCGCCCGCGGTCGGCGTCCATTTTATTGACTGCCGACTGGACAAAGAGGAGCTGCATGTCCCCTGTGCCGGGAAGACCCGCGGGGAAGCGGCTGTCAGCCTTGGCCGCTTCTTTCTTCACTTCCGCTTCCACCCCTTCGCCCGCGTCCTTGCCGCCCCAGGCGGTGCCGAAAGGGGGATTCTCGATGACAAAGCGCATGGTCTGTCCTGCAAAGCAGTCTTTTGTCATCGTGTCCTGGAGGCGGATATTCCCCGCGTCCTGCCCTTTGATGAGCATTTCCGCAAGGCAGATGGCGTAGGACTCAGGATTGATTTCCTGGCCGTAGAGGCGGATGTCCGCGCTCTCATTGAATCCGTGAATGCAGTTGTAACTGGTGGAGAGCATGCCGCCTGTGCCGCAGGCCTGGTCCAGGATGGTCACCACTTTTCCCTTTTCAAAGATGTCGTCTGCCCCTTCCGCGAGAAGGAGATTCACCATGAGGCGGATGATGTCGCGCCCTGTGTAGTGGTCGCCGGCTTCGGCGTTTTCAGAAAAGCGGCGGATCAGATCTTCGAAAATGTATCCCATCTTGATGTTGTCTATGGAAGCCGGGTCCAGATCCAGCTCGGAGAAAGCTTTCACCACGGAAAAGAGGCGGTCATGGGTATTCATCTTTTCGATCTGCTTGTCAAATTCCAGGCTTTTCAAGATGTCCTGCACATTGGCGGAGAAGCCTTCCAGGTAGTTCTTGAAATTGGCCATGAGGTGCTCCGAGTCGTTGGTGAGCTCCCGCAGCGTGAAAGGGCTCGTATTGTAGAAGGAAAAGCCTGCCTGCTTCATGAGGATTTTCGGGGGCAGTTTCGGATTCTTCCGGTACGCGTCTACGATCTTGTCTTTCGTCCCCACAAGGGCGCACTCGAAACGGCGGATCACTACCATGGGGATGATTACGTCTTTGTACTTGTCGCTGGTGTAGGGGCCGCGGAGCTTATTGGCGATGGACCAGATAAAATTCACTTCCGTGGAAACGTCGATGGGACGGTCGTCCCAGGCGGTCAGGTTTGTTGTCATAGGTTTACTCCATTCTGCAAATGACAGTACATTGGATGGGCTGGTCAGGGAAAAGAATGTGTCCTTCTTCATCTTCCAAATGCCAGGTGAAGGTGGATGAGCCTTCTATATAATCGGTATTTCCCGAGAGAGTGCATGGACAGCTCCCGCCGGGGGAGATGTCAGGGAGGGCATATTCCCGGGGAGCGCATTTCGCCGGGCATGCCCAGCGGTCTCTCGCGGTGCGGCATACCAGCTTCCTGCGGCGCCAGACGGCGCTGCCCGTATTAGTAAGGGTCAGGTGGAAATGGAAGTCCTGCCCCATGGGAAGGGTCTGTATGGGCTGCCTTGCAGGCGAAATGGTCATGCTGTCTGATGCGGGGGCTTCCATAGTAAGTTGGAACGGATAGTCTTTGGATTTCACCCTCGCAAAGAAGGCATCATCTTTCCGGATAGATTTTTTGTATTTTGTATTCGCGCCATCCTGGATGGTCCAATACAAAAGAAGAGAAAGAAACCAGGACGGCTCGATTTCTTCCCTGGAGAGGACCGCCTTTTTTGCGTACATAAGGTTCGGGTCCATATAGTCCTCTGGCTGGATCCGCTCCTCTTCCTCCAGAAGCGTCCAGAGGGAATGAACGAAGAAGACCAGCTTCTGCGGGGTAAATGCTTCTTTGATGATCTGTTGAGATACACCTTGCAGGTGGTCCATCCATTGGGGCACGGACATTTTATTTTTCCATTCTATACAGGCAGGAGGAATGGCGGAAGAATGATTCCTTAGTTTATCAATGAGTCCTATATCAAGACTGGTTTCGGGAAATAGAAGATCCAGGATTCTCTTATTTGGAAATGAGCTTTTCCCCGTTTTGCACCGGTCGATACAGTTAGCAATTTCTCCAAAAGTTAGGTGGTACATACCTGCTCCATTCTATAAAAAACATCATTAAGTATATTATAACGCTTTACTTTAGGGGCAATCTATATTTTCGGAGATTTTCAGGAAATTACCATGTTTTCCAGCAGGTTTTTACCATACTTTTCCTTTTTCATTTCCGCTACCATGAAATCAGCAGGGACAAGGAGCCCTGCCGCCGCGGAGTAGCTGCCTGCGGCGCTTCCTCCGCTGGCCATGGACATTTTGCAGAGCGGGGGAAGGGATTGAGGAAAAGCTGCTGCAAAGGCCGGACCTCCTTATATAAGGAGGCCAATCATGGCATACTCAGAATTTCAGCATATCGCGCGTCTTGTGGTTTGCGCGCGGAAAGGAAACGAGAAAGCGGGAGGCGAGCTGGTGAGACGTTTCCAGCCGCTCATCAAAAGCCTCGCTCTGGGCCGGGAAGGGAAGTACCTCGGGGAGGACATGGAAAGCGAGCTCACCCTGCGGCTGTGGGAACTGGTGATGACCTATACCGGCGATCCCCTCTATTTCGCGGCGGCCGCGCGGAAGCATCTCACCTATGCCCGGTACAACCAGCAGCGCCGGGACCGCGCCCGGTGGAGTCATGAAGTGATGGACGACGAGGGCATCTACTGCCTCGAATCGGGCGATCCCTTCGCCCATCTCTCCGATGAAAGCGCGGCCATGCGAAGGGCCCTGGCGCTCACGGAAAAGCAGGCTGAGCTTCTAACGATCCTGGAAGAAGATCCTTCCATCACAAAAGCGGCGCGGCGCCTGGGCGTCACGAGAGTCTGCGCTTCCCAGCGTCTCCGGTGCATCCGGAAGAAAGCAGAAAAATTTTTTCAAAACCCATACTAACCAATCAGGCGGTTTTTGAATGTTAATCAATGTAAGGGGCAAGACCCCGGGAAGAAAGGAGGGGGCCATCATGAGGGCGTAAGGCCCGCGGACAATGTAAAAGCTGTCAGCTTTCAGCGGTCAGCCATCAGCAAACAGAATGGATCTAAGTATTCCCAATAAGGAGGACAACATGGCTAAGAAATTATTGCTCACATTCACAGTGGAAGGAAATGGAACGATGGAAGTATCCATCGAAAATCCCAAGGAGGGTATGACCTACGAAACGGCGCTTGCCGCGGCGGCGGACATTATCCCGGTGCTCATCACCAATAAGGGAGCGGCGGCGCTCTCCCTGAAACAGGCGGAGATCGTCGAATCGACCACAACGAAACTCACCCCCGCCGGGGCGTAATGCCGGAAAGGCAGAAAGGAAGGCGTACTATGGCAGTAGTAAAGACGCTCAATGACAGAAAACTGATCGTGGTGGTTTCCACGGGGGAAACGAAAAATGGGAAGGACCTTACGAAGAATATGACCTTCTCCAAGATCAAAAACGATGCCTCCGACGAGGCGCTCCTCGCAGCGGGCAAAGCGATCGCCAGTCTCCAGACGCGCGATCTGGCCGGTCTCAATTTGAATGAGTACCACAGCCTCCTGGAAGAGACCTGACAGGTCATAAGGCCGCCTGAAGACCGGGCGGCTGGTCAAGAGGGAGGCGCGGAGAGGGGCGGGGCTCCGCGGGATTGTACTCGATAATGTCTGATTTTTCCGAAGGGAGGGAAAGACATGGGATTGGAACTATTGATTCCAGTGATAACAGCGGTGGGAGGGATGGGCGAACTGGTGCGGCGCTTCTTCTTCATGCCCTGGATGGAAGCGGCGCGGGAGCGGGAGGCTATGCGGGAGAAACAAATCGACCGGGTCTACAGCGAACTGGACCAGCTCCGCTGCCAGATGAACGCGCTCACCCAGGC
>CAUBUJ010000020.1 GCA_958439155.1 uncultured Veillonellaceae bacterium | reverse complement strand
TTTTTTACGTAAGATCCCTCCACTCTTTCCCGTACTTTTCTAATACGAAACACGCATACCGCAAATCACGTCCGGTCGGGATGACCCACATCTCGATAGACAGCGCAGAGTTCAGAGCGCAGGGCGCAGAGTGGTGGTGCCGCCGCCTCACATAAATGGGCGGCGGAAATTTTTAGATAAGACCATGCAGTCAGGAAGCGGACGAAATGAGCGTCATGGGAGTGTGGTCCAATGTTTGGGGTCTGAGGCCTATCAAAAGTTCTTCTTGTTTCCTCTTCATACTCCCGTCTCCAGATTTCAGACTCCGTTCTCATGACGCACAATCCGCCTTTGACCTTAGACCTCAGACCTCAGACCCCGTTGCCATGACGCACCAGCCGCCCAGGTCTTCAAAAACTTCCGCCGCCCCAATCAAAAAACGTCACAGTGACCGGCTGTGACGCTTTTTCTTTGTCTCTTTTATTCCACTACCGCGTAGGCAGCGGCGACTTTTCCTTTCAGGAGGGCGAGCGATGTATTGAGGTAGAGCATGATCCCTTCTTCTTCTGCGATATAAGTGCGGCGGGCGTCGCCGAAGAGGTTGGTCGCCTCTCCGATGATGTCTCCTTTTTTGAGGCGGTCCCCCTGGGAGTGGCTGCTGATCCAGCAGGCGTCTTCTTCCGCCATGACGTAGATCACTTTCCGTACTTCTTTGAGATCCTGCTTGATCTCCGAAATGGGGACGGACGAGGTGAGGAGCACGCCCAGGTGGCGGAGGATGCGGCGGATGTCCGATTTAAAGCCTTCGATGTCTTCCCGGCGGCAGATGCCGTTACCGCCGCGCTCGATCAAGATGGACGGGACGCCGTGTTCGGCAGCGCAGTTGTAGGCGCCGCCCTTGGCCATGGAGGGCACCATGTAGGGTACATCCACGTGAAGGGCCATCCGTTTCGATGTCTTGCTCACTTCTTTGGTGCAGGCCTTGGAGTAGTACACATGGGGACAGAGATCTTCATGGATGTCGCCGCTGTGGAGATCCATGTAGTAGTCTGCGCGGAGAATGTAATTCTGCATGAGGTGCCACGCCAGCTTCTGGGTGGAGCTGCCCCGGAGATTTCCCGGAAATTCCCTGTTTAAATTTTTCTTGTCCTCTTCATTGAGCTCGGGGCGCCTCGCCCAGAACGCGCCGGGATTGGCGGAGTGGATGAAGGTGATCCGGCCGGCCACGTGGGAAGGGGAAAGTTCTTTCGCGATTTCCATGGTGGCCACCATGCCCGGGTACTCGCCGCCGTGGATGCCTGCGGTGATGAGCACGGACGGGCCGCTTTGGCTGCCATGGATTTCTGTGACAGGCAGGATGGCCCGGCCTCCTGTGACGGTGGAAAATGTGCGGATTTTCTGGCCTTCTTTCTTTTCGCCGGTTGGGTGCATAAGGGATTCCTCCAAAAAGGTAATGAAATCAATTCTCAAAATATTGTAACAGAAAAAATAAGCTCTGCTATACCCATAGGGGTATATATTTGAAATTTGTAATGATAAGATGAATTTATGAAAGAGTAACACTTACATTATAGTTAAAATAATTTGACATCTGTTCTAATATCTGTGATATAATAATTCCGTTAAAAATGACGGCATCATTCTGCACGTTCAAAGGCGTCAGGGAAAATCTTTGAACGGCAGGGCCGGCGGACCTGGAAATCCAGCGCCCTTTTCCAGGTCTTGGGATCGTTTGTCCTTGTAAGAAAAGGAGGTCTTTCGTTTGCGCTTAAAAAGTTTTGGGCCCTATATTCTGCAGGCAGTCGTTACCCTTGTGGGGATCAGCTTCATCATGTTTTCTCTGACCATGATCGGTACGCAGGATCTGGCAAGGCAGCTGATTACAGGTGCGGAAGATATTGTGGTCACCCAGGAGGAAATTGACGCCGTCACAAAGCAGATGGGGCTGGATCAGCCTTTCTTTGTGCAGTTCGGCAATTGGATGCTCCATGCAGTGCAGGGGGATTTCGGTTTCTCCTATATGGCGAAGAAGCCTGTCGTGGACAAGCTGCTGGAATGCCTTCCTGCTACGATTGCCCTCGCTGCGGCGTCGCTCGTGCTGATGAGCGCCATTTCCATTCCCCTCGGTATTCTCTCTGCGTATTACAAGAATAAGCCTGTGGACTACCTGATCCGGGGCATTACGTTCTTCGGCATTTCCATCCCCGGTTTCTGGCTGGGTCTCATCCTGCTCTGGATTTTCGGCCTGAAGCTGGGTCTCTTCCCGATCATCAGCGGTACCGTTGGGTGGGATACGATCGTCCTTCCTGCGCTGACGCTGGCCATTTCCATGTCTGCCAAGTATACGAGGCAGGTGCGGAGTGCCATTCTGGAAGAGCTGGGACAGGATTATGTCATGGGTGCCCGCGCCCGCGGGATGAGTGAGTTCCACATTCTCACGAAGGAAGTACTGCCCAATGCGCTGCTTCCTCTGATTACCCTTTTCGGCCTCAGTACGGGGAGCCTTCTCGGCGGCGCCGCTGTGGTGGAGATCGTTTTCGGCTGGCAGGGCCTTGGGAAACTGGCGGTCAATGCCATCGAGTACAGAGATATCCGCCTGCTCCAGGGCGTTGTGGTATGGATCGCGGGGATGTACATGATTATCAATATTCTCATTGATTTTTCCTACAGCATCTTTGATCCGCGCCTGAAGAAGAAGGAGAATGCCAATGGGTAATTTGTGGATAGGCTTCAAGACAAATCGGAATTTTGCGGTTTTTACCATTCTCGCGCTGCTTCTTCTCGGAGCGGCCCTCTTCGCGCCGCTTCTCACGAGCTACCAGCCGACAGAAGCGGATATGAAGAGCGCTTTCCTCGCGCCGTCGGCGGATCATCTTTTCGGCACGGACAAGCTTGGCCGTGACTGCTTCGCCCGGGTGCTCTACGGGGCGCGGGCGTCTCTCGCAAGCGCTCTCCTCCTGGTGGTGATCGTTTTCGTCGTAGGAACGACATTGGGCATTATTTCCGGCTACTACGGCGGCAAGGTGGACGTGGTCATCATGCGCCTGGCGGATATTTTCATTTCCTTCCCGGGGGTGCTTCTGGCCATCGCCATCGCCGGCATCATCGGCGGCAGCATGATCAACGCCATCATCGCCCTCACCTGCGCCACCTGGCCGAAGTATGCCCGTCTCGGACGGAGTCTCGTGCTCAAGGTGAAGCAGAATGAATACATCACCGCTGCTTTTGTGAACGGCGGCACACCGCTCCATATTCTCTGGACCCATGTGGTGCCCAATATTCTCCCGCTTCTGGTCATTACAGCCGCTGCTGATATCGGCGCGCTCATGCTTGAGCTGGCAGGGCTTTCCTTCCTGGGCTTCGGCACGCAGCCGCCGGCTCCGGAATGGGGCGCCATGATCAATGAAGGGCGGCAGCAGCTGCAGACCGCGCCGTGGCTCATGATTTTCCCGGGCCTTGCGATTTTCATTTCCGTGGTGATCTTCAATCTCTGGGGCGACGCGCTCCGGGACGTGCTCGATCCCCGGGATGAGCAGAACTGAGAACGTTTTTATTGGATTCGTTTTTCCATGATCCGGCATTCCGGATCGTCACATATTTCTATTCATTCCATAAAATTGAGAGGAGCTTTTTTATGAAACGGACATGTAAACTTCTTCTGTCGGCAGCGCTCATCGGCGCGGCGGTACTGGGCATCGCCGGATGCGGCGGCGGAAACGCCAAGAAAGGCCCGGCAGATACCCTCCGGGTGGGCGTCACCAATTTCGCCGACAGCCTGGACCCGGCAGACAATTATTTTGCCTGGGTGGTACAGCGCTACGGCATCGGGGAAAACCTGACACGGTTTGATGAAAAGATGGTGGCACAGCCGTGCCTGGCGGAAAGCTGGTCTGTCGCTGACGACAAGCTCACCTGGACCTTCAAGATCCGGGACAATGTGAAATTCTCCAACGGCAATCCTGTTACGGCAGCAGCCGTGAAGGCTTCCTTCGAACGTGCTTTTGAAAAATCTGACCGGGCGAAGACTTTCTTTGAATATACAGAAATGACCGCTGACGGACAGAATCTCATCATCAAGACGAAGACTCCGGTACCGAATATGCCCGGTATGGTGGGCGACCCGCTCTTCATGGTGATCGATACCTCCGTGAAGGACAGAGACTACCGCAAGATGGGCCCGATCGCGACCGGCCCTTATGTGGTGAAGGAATTCTCCAAGGCAAAATGCGTGCTTGACGCAAACGAACATTACTGGGGCGGCACGGTACCTTTCAAACATCTGGAAGTACCGTCCATCGATGATCCGAATACCCGCGCCATGTCCCTCCAGTCCGGCGAAACTGACGTGATCGTGAACGTCAGCCCGGGAGATCTCACCCTGTTCCAGGATAAGGACAAGTACAATATTTCTGAAATCGGCTCTCTCCGGTCCGTACTGGCCCGCCTCAATGTGTCCGAAGGCCATCCGATGCATGACAAACGCGTCCGTGACGCTCTCATTTCCGCGTGCGACCGTGAAACCTATGCGAAGACCCTTCTGAAAGGTACCTTCATCCCCGGCGGTCCGGCAATTCCGCCGTCCATGGATTACGGCTTCGACCAGCTGAAGGATCCGAACCATTACAATGTGGAACGGGCGAATAAGCTTCTTGACGAAGCAGGCTGGAAAGACACCGACGGCGACGGCATCCGCGACAAGGACGGCAAGAAGCTGGAAATGACCTTCGTGTACTACTCCAGCCGCGCCGAACTCCCCACCTTTGCAGAAGCCACCCAGGCTGACGCGAAGAAGGTCGGCATCGACATCAAACTCCAGTCCGTGGACTACAACGTGCTCGACGGCATGGGCAAGCGCGGCGAATATGACCTCCTCATTTCCAACATTCTCGCTGCCCAGGCAGGGGATCCGGAAGTGTACATCAACCAGTACTGGAAGACCAATGTGAACGGCTCCAACCCGCAGAACGGCTCCGGCTACAGCAACCCTGAATTCGACGCCCTCTCGGACCAGCTCGCTGTGGAATTTGACCCGGCGAAGCGCCGTGATCTGGTGATCAAGATGCAGCAGATCCTCCTCGACGACGGCGCGACCCTGATCTTCGGCTATCCGAAGACCAATATGGTGTCCTCCACGGCTGTGACCGGCGCGAAGATCCTGCCGGCTGACTACTACTGGATCACCGCGGACATCAAACCGGCGGCAAAATAATTTTTGAAAAGGGCGCTCTGCGGCGCTCTCACAAGCGAATTAATAAAGGAGAAATGACTGTATGCTTCTTGAAGTCAAAGATCTGGGCATTGCCTACGGGAGGCGGGAACCCATCGTGCGGCACATCTCCTTCGATCTGGACGCGGGGGAAATTCTTGCCATCGTCGGCGAATCCGGCTCAGGCAAGACCACAGTAATCCGCGCGATCCAGCACGTCCTGCCCGGCGGCGGCCATATCGCGGAAGGACAGGTCATCTTAGAAGGGGAGGACACCCAGAAGCAGAGCGCGGAAAAACACCGCTCTCTCTGCGGCAAAGACGTGTCTATGATTTTCCAGGACAGCGGCGCCATGATGAATCCGATCCGCCCCATTGGAAAACAGTTCCAGGAGTACCTCGCTCTTCACGGCATCACTGACAGCAAGGAAGCGCATGACCTGATGATTTCTATGCTTCACATGGTGCGTCTCCCTGACCCGGAGCAGATTCTCCGGAGCTATACCTTTGAGCTTTCCGGCGGCATGCGCCAGCGCGTAGGCATTGCCATCGCCATGGCGCTCCGGCCAAAGCTCCTCCTCGCCGATGAGCCTACGTCGGCGCTCGACGTGACGACTCAGGCGCAGATTGTGAAGGAAATGATGGACGTGGCGAAGAAAATGAATACGGCCATCATCATTGTGACCCACAATCTGGGTGTGGCTGCCTACATGGCGGACCGCATCCTCGTCATGAAGCACGGACGCCCCATCGAATACGGCAAGGCGGAAGACGTGATCTACCATCCGAAGACGGATTACACGAAGATGCTTCTGGATGCGGTACCGAAGATGGGAGGAAGCGCCGATGAGTGAAGAAATCCTTCGTTTTGAAGGGGTAACGAAAGTATTTAACCTCGGCGGCGGCAAGACCCTCACCGCCTGCGATCATATTACGGTGGGTCTCGAAGCGGGGAAAACCCTCGGCATCGTCGGCGAGTCCGGCTCCGGGAAGAGCACCCTTGCGAAGATCCTCACCCGGATCTACGAACCGACGGACGGGAAGATTTTCTTCCACGGCGAAGACATTACCCATCTCAAAGGGGAGGCGCTCCGCCAGCACCGCCGGAAGATCCAGATGATTTTCCAGGATCCTTCTACGGCGCTTGATCCGAAGCTGCGGGTGCGGGACATCATTTGTGAGCCGCTTCTGAATTTCGGCCTCATCGCGAAAAAGGACGTAGACGCCAAGGCGGCGGAAATGCTCCGTCTCGTGGATCTGCCCGAAGATTTCGCCATCCGCTATCCAAACAATATGTCCGGCGGCCAGCGCCAGCGCGTGGCCATTGCCCGTGCGCTCACGCTGGAACCGGAGATCATCATCTGCGACGAAGCCACGTCCGCTCTCGATGTGTCTGTGCAGAAGACGGTGATCGCCCTTCTGCGGCGCCTTCAGCAGGAAAAACATATCGCTTACCTGTTCATCTGCCACGATCTGGCTCTGGCCAATGATTTCTGCGACAACATGCTGGTTATGCAGCATGGGAAACAGGTGGAAGTCATCCATGACCTGCGCGAGGCGAAGACGGCCTATTCGAAGAAGCTTCTCGCTTCTGTGTTTACCATCGAGGAAGGAAAGAACAAGGTCCTTCCGCCGGAACTCTTTGCATAAGAGAAGAGCTGCTGCCTTTGTGCGGCAGCTTTTTCTATGGTAAAAATTTTAGAGGCTTTGCAGGATTTTCCCGCAGGGCCTCTTTTTTATGGTATAATAAATACATCAAACAAATAAAACATTTGATTCAAATAAAAAGGAGGGCCCATGGACAAGAAGGAAGCGCTGAAAGAAGCGGCGCGCCGTCTCTTCCAGGAGCGGGGCTTCCGGAAGACGGCGCTCCGGGATATCGGGGAGGCGGCGGGCCTCACCGCATCGGCGGTATCCTATTATTTCGGCAGCAAGGAAGCGCTCTTTCGGGAGGTCTGTCCCCATCTGGATGAGGATGGCGGTACCGGGCTCGGCGTAAAGGCGTCGATTGAAGAGGCAGCGGTGCGGCTTTTCGCGGCAGATGGGTATGAGAAAGTATCGATCCGCGACATTGCCCGGGAGGCGCATGTGAACAGCGCTGCCATTTCCTATTATTTCGGAGGGAAAGCCGGGCTCTACCGGCAGGTGCTCTACAAAGGCACGGGAATGATCTCCGAATTTGTAGGCATCATTGAAGGGAAAAATCCAGCGCCGGAAGAGATTATTCTCCTCTACGGGCGTTTCCTGTGCCGTCTCGGCAGGGAAAAGCCGGAGGTGCTGCGGCTCATTTTCTGGGAGCTCATGCACGGGACGAAAGTATTCAATGAATTCGTCCGGCAGCGTCTCAATCAGGTGCTCCAGATTCTCCGCCAGTCGGTGGAAGCGGGCATGGAGAGCGGATCCTTCCGGCAGGATCTCGCGCCGGAGGCGGTGTGCACAGCCTGGGCAGGGATGGTTCTCTTTTTCTTCCTCTCACAAGGGATTTATGAAGAGGTGGGGGAAGAAAAGAAGCTTGCGCCGGAAGAGTACCTCCAAGAGTGCTGGAAGGTGTTTCTCCGGGGCATTCGCCGGTAAGAACAGGATATGCAGAGGGGAGAATATGATGAGATATAAAACATGTTTGACAGTCACATTGTGCGCGGCGCTCCTGGGGGCGTCGTTCATGGCAGAAGGCTGCGGGAAGAAAGCGGCCCCGGCGGCGCAGCCGCCCCTGGTGAAAACCATGGTAGTCGGCTCGGAAGCAGCCGGGGAGAAGCGCACCTTCTCCGGTACGGTACACGGCTATTATGAGTCGCCTCTCGCTTTCCAGGTGGGCGGACGCATTGTGGAGCGCTACGTTGCTTCCGGCGACCGGGTCTCCATGGGGCAGGCCCTTTTCAAAGTGGATTCGAAAGACGCGGAAGAACAGGCCGCTGCGGCGGAGAGCGCTGTTATTTCCGCCCAGGCCCAGTTCGACCTGGCATCGTCCACGCTGGCCCGGTATGAGTCGCTCCACCAGGTGGATGCCATTTCTGATCTGGCCATGGACCAGACCCAGAACCAGTACAAGCTGGCGGCGGCGCAGCTTTCCCAGGCAGAGGCGTCTCTTGCCCGGGCGCAAAATAATCTTTCCTTCACCACGCTCACCGCGGACCGGGACGGCGTGATCGGTTCCACTATGTATGAAGTGGGGCAGGTCGTGGCAGCAGGGACGCCGGTGGTGCTCATTGTGGACGATTCGCGGATGGACGTGTATATTTCCTTCACAGAAAAGCAGGTCCGCCAGTATTCCGTGGGCATGCCCTGCAAGGTGACCTTCTGGGCGCTCCCAGGCGTCACCGCAGAGGGAACGATCCGGGAGATCGCGGCGGCTCCCAATACGTCTACCGGCACGTATGACGCGAAGGTGACGCTCACGGAGGTTCCTGATCACGTCACTGTGGGGATGACCGCGGAAGTCTCCTTTGACCAGGCTGGGGGAACGTCCGGCGTCACAGTGCCGCTCACCGCCATGGCAGGCCAGTCTGCCAGGCCTGCAGTGTGGATCGTCCGTGACGGAAAAGCAGTCATGGTAGAGGTGAAAACAGGAAGCTACGGGGAAAATACGGTGGAAATCACCGAGGGCCTTGCCAAAGGGGACCGGGTCATCACCGCAGGCACCCAGAAGCTCTCTGAAGGAGAAGAGGTACGAGTATGAAGAACCTCAATCTGGCGGAATGGGCGATCCGTCATAAGTCGATTGTGTATTTCTTCATCATCTCCATCATCATCGGCGGCGTATGGTCCTATTTCCGGCTCGGCCGGAGCGAGGACCCGGACTTCACCATCCGCCAGATGGTGGTAACCGCCGCCTGGCCGGGGGCGTCCGCCGAAGAAATCACAAAACAGGTCACCGATCCTATCGAGAAAAAACTCCAGGATACGAAAGGCCTCGATTATATCAAATCCTTTACCCATGACGGGAAGACCATCATTTACGTGAATCTGAAAGATGAAGTACCGGCCGGCGAGGTGCAGACCCGGTGGCATGACGTGCGGAATACGGTGGATGATATGTGGTCGTCTCTTCCGGCAGGGGTGATCGGCCCGATCATCAATGACCGCTTCGATGACGTGTACGGCTCTATTTACGCCATCACAGGAGATGATTTCTCCTATGAAGAAAAGCGGGCTTACGCGGAAAAAATGCGGCAGCGCATCCTCCAGATCGACGATGTGCAGAAGGTGGAACTCCTTGGCGTGCAGCAGCAGACGATCTATGTGGAAATGGATCAGAACAAACTCGCCTCCTTCGGCATGAGTCCTGCCGATGTATTCAAGCTCCTCCAGCAGCAGGGCACCATGATGCCGTCCGGTATGATCCATACGGATTCCCGGAATGTGGCACTCCGCGTGTCAGGCCTCCTGGGCACGACCCAGGCGCTGGAGAATATCCCCATCCATGTGGGAGAGCGTTCCTTCCATCTGGGGGATGTGGCAAAAGTGACACAGACCTATGCAGATCCGGAAACACCGCTTATGTACTTCAACGGAAAGCCCGCGGTGGGCGTGGCTGTGTCCATGACGCCCGGCGGTGACAATCTGAAACTGGGACAAAACCTGGACAAGGCGGTGGCGGTGATGCGCCAGGAATTCCCCCAGGGCCTCGAGATCGGCCTCGTAGCAGACCAGCCGAAAGTGGTAAACCATTCCATCGGGGAATTTACGGAAGCCCTCATGGAAGCGCTGGTCATCGTCATGGCGGTGAGCCTCCTTTCCCTGGGCCTCCGGAGCGGCTTTGTGCTCGCCCTCTGCGTGCCGGTGGTGATCTGCGCGTCCTTCCTCTTCATGAAATGGAAGGGGATCGACCTCCATGTGGTCTCTCTCGGCTCCCTCATCGTGTCCCTCGGGCTTCTTGTGGACGATGCCATCATCGTCATTGAAATGATGCAGGTAAAGCTCGAGCACGGCGCGGAGCGGATGGAAGCGGCAGAAGGGGCGTACAAAGCCTGCGCCATGCCTATGCTGGCAGGAACGCTCATCACCGCCGCAGGCTTCATTCCTGTAGGACTTGCCACAGGGAAAACGTCGGAATACACCAATTCCCTCTTCTGGGTGATCGCGTCCACCCTCATCCTGTCGTGGATCGCTTCCATCTTCGTCTCCCCTGTGCTGGGATACCGGTTCATCCAGCTTTCCAAGAAGCCGTCGGCGTGGAAACACGCGGTTCATGTGCGGGCCTATGCATTTTTCTACCGCGCCATCAAGGCAGTGGTCCATTACAGGAAATCCGTCATTATCGGCACATTTCTTCTTTTCTTTGCCTCTCTCGGCACCTATCCTGTGATCAAGCAGGAATTTTTCCCGCCGTCGGTGCGGCCGGAACTGGTGCTGGACGTGAATCTGCCCGCCGGAGCGTCCATCAAGGACACGAAGCGGGTCATGAGCGGCATTGCAGATACGCTCTACGGCGATGAGCGGGTATCTTCCTTCTCTACCTACATTGGAGACTCGGCGCCGCGGTTCATCCTTCTTTTCGACCCGAAAGCGCCGGAAGACGGCCACGGCCAGATGATCATCGTTGCTTCTGACACAGAAAGCCGGGACGCGCTCCGGCCGGAAATCTTGCAGCACATCGCCGACCAGTACCCTGACGCGCGGGCCCATGTGCGGTACATTACCACCGGGCCGCCGGCGGAATACCCGGTGATGCTCCGCCTCCGCGGCCAGGATACGTCAGAAACGATACGCCTGGCCAATGAAGCGCTCGCCGTTATGAAGAAAAATCCTGACGTGACCAATGCGAGCCTGGACTGGCCGGAAGAAACGCCGGTGGTGCGCCTCACATTCGACCAGGATAAGATTCGCGAACTGGGCATCGACAATTATTCCGTATCTCAGGATCTGTATGTGAAGCTTTCCGGCTACAAAGTGTCTGAATCCTACCAGGGAGACCAGCTGGTTCCCATTTCCTTCCGTCTCGAAGGAGACAATACAGCCCGCCTGGCCAACTTGGAATCTCTCCCGGTGTACGCCGGCAATGGGCGCTACGTGCCGCTGGGAGATTTCGCGACGATTTCCTATGAAAATGAAATGAGCACCATCTGGCGCCGTGACGCCGCTCCATGCATTACCCTCCGGGCGGAAACCGCAGGGGACGCGAAAGCGGACTCTCTCGGGAAGGCGCTCTTTGAGAAAGATCTGAAAGCTTTCCGGGAGGCGCTCCCTGCCGGCTATACCCTCGAAGAAGACGGGACCCTCGAAATGAGCAATGATTCCATGGAAGAAATCATGGGGCCGGTGCCGCTCATGATTTTCTTCATCCTCATGGTTCTCATTTTCGAACTGAAGAAGATCCGTCTCATGGTGATCGCCGTCATTTCCGGGCCGCTCGGCCTCATTGGGTGCTTCCTTACGCTTGCTGCGACAGGTGAGCCTATGGGGTTCGTCGCCATCGTAGGGATGCTCGCTATTATGGGGATGGTCATCCGGAACAGCATCATCCTCCTCGACCAGATCCGGCAGCATCTGGCAGAAGGGATGAGCCCGTACAAAGCGATCATTGATTCGGCGGTGCTCCGGTTCCGTCCGATCATGCTCACGTCCTTCGCGGAAGTGCTCGGCATGATTCCCCTCCTGCCCAATCCGTTCTGGTCGCCTATGTCGGCGGCTTTCATTGGCGGGCTGGTCCTGGCTACGCCTCTGGGACTTCTCTTCGTGCCGGCGCTCTACGCGGCATGGTACAAGGTGAAGGAAACCGGTGAGAAAGGGAGCTGGGAAGAATAAAACCATAAGAAAACGCTCTTTCCTGAAAAGGGAGGAGCGTTTTTTGATGGCGTCAGCCTATTGGGTAAAAGATTTTGTGACATAACGGCACTGGAGGCCATTTGTCTTATTGGAGGAGGAGTGCCTTTCCTTCCTGGAGGAGACGCAGATTGGTGAGGAGCGGCGGCCAGAGGAGGCTCCGCATATCGTACGACCAGGGACTCTGGTAGATGGCAGTGATGAGCGCGAGGGAGGAAGCGAGCGCCATATGGGACGACAGGAAGAGTTCTTCCCCGCAGGCCCGGGCATCCCGGAGAAAGTCCGGGGAATTGCTGTGGAAGGCTGAGCTGGCCCGGCTGTCCAGAGAGCGGATCCCCTGGTGGAAATGGGAGAGCCCGGGAAGGGTCTTCTCCAGGAGGGGCGGGACCGGCGCCATTTTCACATACCGCGTGAGGCGGTTGGCACGCCGGATTTTCCCGTCCCGTCCTTTGTGGGACGCCCAGCCGGGAAGAGACTCTGTCAGGCGGGAAAAGGCCTCTTCCCCGCGGCCAGGTTCATGGAGGGCGCTCATATAGCGCCAGTACCAGTAGGACCGGCCCTGCGTCATGTAGGCGTTGTACAGATCGGCGTAA
Organism: uncultured Veillonellaceae bacterium; assembly: GCA_958439155.1. Classification (GTDB taxonomy): domain Bacteria; phylum Bacillota; class Negativicutes; order Veillonellales; family Dialisteraceae; genus UBA1822. The sequence continues at coordinate 4,656 of CAUBUJ010000020.1, read as the reverse complement.
TTTTCCAGCAGATGCCGGAGGAGACCGTAGGAGAGGCTCGTTTCCCCGGGATGGCCCCAGCGGAAATTATCCATCATAATGAGAGCGATCCCCCGGAAAGACTGGGCGACCTTGTGGTAGAGCCAGAAGGAATAATCGCTTGAGAGGGAGCGGCCGCTGGAAGACAGGCCCGTGACGGCGGGATCTTCTTCGAACTGGATGAGCCGGCACGAAAGCAGGGAGAGATGCTCCTCGAAGGGAGCGGACAGAATGAGCATAGCGCCTCCTTGATAGGAATATAAATTTATTATACGCCGCCGCTGCCTTTCCTATAAAGAAGGGGCAGCGGGAGGCAGACTTTTTTCGCGCTTCTTCTGCCGGCGGGAGGGGACTGTCAGTTCCTGCTGTTTTTTTCCCGGAGGCCCTCTCTGTTTCTCTGTTGTTCCGCGGACGGAGGGTGTCCCCTTTTCCCTAAATACCGCATAAGAGATGGGAAGAATCATGCATTTCCTTGATTGGCTGTGATATAATTAGGAGTAAACATTTTGTAGATTGCGTTGCAGGAGTGAGAAAACATAATGAAAAGAGAAGACATCCGGAATATAGCGATCATTGCCCATGTCGACCATGGCAAGACGACGCTTGTCGATGCCATGCTGAAACAGAGCCACATTTTCAGATCGAACCAGAAAGTGGAAGACCGCGTGATGGACTCCAACCCGATTGAACGGGAACGGGGCATCACCATTCTGGCTAAAAATACATCGGTTATGCACAACGGCGTGAAGATCAATATCGTCGACACCCCAGGGCACGCGGACTTCGGCGGCGAAGTGGAACGTATCCTCAATATGGTGGACGGCGTCATTCTGCTGGTAGACGCCCATGAAGGACCGATGCCGCAGACCAAGTACGTGCTGCGGAAAGCTCTCGAACATCATCTGAAGCCGATCGTGGTCATCAACAAAATCGACCGTCCGGACCAGCGCATCTCCGCTGTAGAAGGGGAGATCCTCGACCTTTTCATGGAACTGGACGCCGATGACGACCAGCTCGATTTCCCGCTGATTTACGCTTCCGCCCGTTCCGGCATCGCCAAGTACCATGTAGATGATGACAACAAGGACCTGACACCTCTTTTCGATACCATTCTGAAGTCCATTCCCGCGCCGGAAGGCGATCCGGAAGCGCCGCTCCAGTTCATGACCACCACCCTTGACGCGGACGACTACCTCGGCAAAGTCGCTATCGGCCGCATTGCCCGGGGCACGGTCCGCGCAGGGCAGAATGTGGTCATTACTGACGGCGAAAAGAGCCGCAATGACCGCGTAGGCCAGCTCTTCACCTGGCAGGGCATGAAGCGCGTTCCTGTGGAAGAAGCCAAGATGGGCGACATCGTCGCCATGGCAGGCTTCAAAGATATCAATATCGGTGAAACCGTAGCCGATCCGGTCCATCCGGAAGCGCTGCCGAAGATCCATATCGACGAACCGACTCTGTCCATGGTCTTCCATGTCAACAAGAGCCCCTTCGCCGGCAGGGAAGGCGACTTCGTCACGAGCCGTCATATCCGTGCCCGCCTGGAAAAGGAAATTGAAACCAACGTGGCGCTCCACGTGAAAGACGGCGAAACGGCGGACAGCTTCATCGTATCCGGCCGCGGCGAACTTCATCTGTCCGTCCTCATCGAAATGATGCGCCGGGAAGGATTCGAACTGGAAATTTCCAAGCCCCAGGTAATTTACAAAGAAATTGACGGCAAGAAGTGCGAACCGATCGAACGCCTCACTGTGGAAGTGCCCCAGGAATTCATGGGCGCCGTCATGGAAGGTCTCGGACCGCGCCGGGCTGACATGATTTCCATGGAAGAACTGGCAGGCTACATGAAGATGGATTTCTCCATTCCGGCCCGCGGCCTCATCGGCTTCCGCAATGAAATGCTCACTACCACCCGCGGTACCGGCATTATGTACCATGTTTTCCAGGGATATGCTCCCTTCAAGGGACCCATTCCGGAACGGACCCGGGGTTCCCTCGTCGCGTTCGAAGCAGGCGTGACCACGGCGTACGGCCTGAATTCTGTCCTGGACAGAGGGGAACTCTTCCTCGAACCGGGCACCGAAGTGTACGAAGGCATGATCGTCGGCGAAAACGCCCGTGAAAATGATATGGACGTAAACCCCTGCAAGAAGAAGCACCTCACCAATACCCGTGCGGCAGCTTCCGATGACGCGATCCGTCTCCCGCCGTGCCGCAAGTTCACCCTCGAAGGCGCCCTCGAATGGATCCGCGATGATGAACTGGTAGAAGTGACGCCGAAGAGCATCCGCATGCGCAAGATGGTTCTGTCCCGCCAGCTTCGCTACAAGAACGCCAACCAGAAAAAGAGCCAGAAATAAGACCGGCTATAATGGGATATAGGAAACAGGTATCCGAAGAACATCCGGATACCTGTTTTCATACTATGCCTTATTTTATTAAAAACTACTTAAATATAAAAGCGCCTTTTGCGTCAGCGGAAGGGGCGATGTTTTCTGAGACCAGAAGAAAGGAGGAGCCATGAATGAAAGCATGGGCCTATGGGGCACGGTGAAATTTTTCTGCCTCGGCCTGTACAACCGCTACATGAATGATGAAGTCGGGGCGCTTGCGGCAGAGACCACGTACTACCTCATTCTTGGGCTGGTGCCCTTCATGATTTTTATGGTCAATGCCATTCTCTTCTTCATGGCGCCTCAGATTTCCTTCATTATCCGTCTGCTCCAGTACCTGCCGCAGGATCTGGCGGTGGCGCTCGAGGCCAATGTGTACCGCATCGTGGAAGGGCGCAGCACCATCTGGCTCGTTGCCGGTCTCGCCGGGGCTCTCTGGTCCGGCGCGCAGGGCATAGACGTGGTGATCCGCTCCACAGACATGGCCATCAGCAACGACCGGAATAAACAGAACTGGTTCATGGTGAAAGCGAAATCCCTGCTTTTCACTTTGCTCATCGCCTTCGCCATGATCCTCTCCCTGGGCGTTACCGTCTTCGGAAACGCCGTGGTGTACGCGCTGGACTACTATTTCACGCTGGCGCCGGTCTTTCTCGATACGTGGGACCTCATGAAGTACCTCATTCCTTTCGGAAACCTGGTACTTACCCTGTCCGTGTTCTACCGCTACGCCACGCACCGGTACCGGACGAAATGGATCCGCGCCATTTTCGCGTCCTTCCTCGTAACCACCCTCTGGCTGGTGCTCACTGGCGGGTACAGCTACTACATGGTGAATATTTCCCATATGGGCCTCACCTATGGCTCCCTCATCGGGCTGGTAGCGCTCTTCCTGTGGTTCCATCTGGCGGCGATGGTGATCATTCTTGGAGGCGAATTCATCGCCACATGGAAGGATTACGACCGCTTCCTCTATCCGGAGGAACAGTAAAAGCGGGAGATCCTGCTCTTTTCCAGGGCAGGATTTTTATTTTTGTTCTTCCTATTGACAAAATCTCAAAAATGGATATGATAGGAACATAACCCAATAAAATTTGTGAGGAACAGGCGCTTGTGTTTTGGAACGTCTTCAGAGAGCCGGCGGGTGGTGCAAGCTGGCGGCAGAAAAACACTTTCTCTCCTGGGAGCATTTCTTCTGAAAGCAGTAGGAAGAAACGGCTGGTCTACGTTACAGACAGTCCTTCAAGTATAATGCAGGGTGGTACCGCGAATTCGCCCCTGTCTCCAGTGTGAGACAGGGGCTTTTCTTATAGGCGCATCCTCTTGGAGGCAGAGTGAAAGTACAGGGTGGTACAGCGCAAGGCGCCCCTGTGTTCTGGATATCCGGAACACAGGGGCTTTTTGTATGAATGTTGAAAGGGGCAGCAAAGATGGAAAAGAAATGGATGAAACGGGCGGCAGCAGCGATGGCAGTCATGGCGGTGGCCGGAGCTTTCGCAGGATGCGGCGGAGACAAGAAAGCAGCCAGCTCCGCGGCGCCGGAAGGGAACGCGGCGAAGATCGGATTTATTACAGCCTATACCGGTCCCGGCGCAGCATACGGCATTTCCCAGAAGGAAGGCGTGGAAATGGCGGTGGAAGAAATCAATAAGGATCCGAAAACAAAGATCAAAATTGACCTCCATACCTATGACACGAAGCTGAATAAGCAGGAAGCGATCAACGCCATGAAGCGCGCCATTGAGCAGGACAAGGTCCTCGCTGTGGAAGGACCGATGACGACAGGGGAATTCTTCGCTGCCGGTCCCATTGCCCAGCAGGCAAAGACGGTAGTCTTCGGCATTTCCCTCACAGCCAAAGGCATTACCGAGACGGGCGACTATGTATTCCGCAACTCGACCCCGGGAAAGATCGCCATTCCCATTACCTTGAAGAAAGCCCAGGAAAAATTGGGATTCAAGAAAGTGGCCATTCTCTATTCCAACAACAACGACATGATGGTCAGCGAAAATGAAGTGTACCAGCAGACCTTCAAAGACATGGGCCTCGACGTGGTAGCCACCGAAACTTTTGCCGACAAGGACACGGACTACTCCGCCCAGCTCACGAAGATCCAGGCGGCCGATCCGGACGTGATCTGCATCGCCGGCCTCTACCAGGAGGGGGCGCTCATCGTGAAGAAAGCCCGGGAAATGGGGATGAACCAGCCCATTATCGGCAATAACGGCTTCAACAGCCCGGAATA
>CAUBUJ010000019.1 GCA_958439155.1 uncultured Veillonellaceae bacterium | reverse complement strand
TCTTCCTTTTTATTGTGGCGGCAGTTTTACCACCGAGAAGAATTTTACACTAAGCGGAGAAATGACAGCGGCAGGGGGATTCCATGCGGGGAGCGGAGACTGAAGTATGAGGTCAAAGGTGGATGGTGTGTCATGGGAGAAGGGGAGCAAAATACAGAGCGCGAAGCGCAGAGCCGTGGATGTGCGTCATTGGGAGCAGAGTCCGCTCCTGTGACGTACCATCCGACCTTAGACCTCCGACCTTAGACCCCAGACCCATCTGCAATGAGGCAGTTCCGGCACGCCCTGCGCATGGCAGCCCGTTCCCTTTTTCATGATATAATGAGAAAAATAAAGGAGGGGCCTATGCGGATCTTACTGGCAGATTTTCACAAATACATCGGATACAGCGGCGGCATAGAAAATGTGCTGGCGAAAATGGCGCGGGCCATGACGGAGCGGGGCCACGCGGTGGGCGTTGTCTTTGCTGACGAGAAGGAAGGGGTGCCTTTTTTCCCGCTGCCGGAGGATGTGCATCTCTATAATTTGTACCACATGAAGGGGATGGCGCCGGTCCGTCCGGGAGCGGGCGGGAAAATTCTCCGGGAAATTCTCCGCGCAGTGAGCCGGAAAGCGGCGCGGAACCAGAATTACCGGATGATGCTGGCCGCCGCCGATCCTCTCCGGAAAATCCTTGCGGCGGAGCAGCCTGATGTGATCGTTTCCTTCCGGGAGCCTACCGGGCGTCTTCTTCTCTCCGGCATCGGTACGGCCATTCCTGTGGTGTCCATGCTCCACAATGACCCTGATGAAATTTTCGCCCATGCCCCGGAGGAGGAAATGGCCGCTGTCGCCAAAAGCTTTGCCGTGCAGGCCCTCCTTCCTTCTTTTATAGACAAGGCGAAAGTGTACATGCCCTCCGCCCGGTATGTGTCCATTCCCAACGCGATTGAGGCGCCAGAGGCCCTGACCGATCCAGGAGCGCCGCGGAAAATCCACCGCATCACCTGTGTGGGCCGTCTCACAGGGCGGACGAAGCGGCAGCATCTTCTGGTGGAAGCCTTCGAGCCGCTCGCCGGGCTGTATCCGGACTGGCAGGTGGATTTCTGGGGCGCGCTTTATGACAAACCCTATGTGGCGGCGCTGAAGACGCGGATCAAGGCGGCAGGGCTGGAAAAGAGAGTCTTCCTCCGGGGCACCACGAAGAAAATGGACGATGTCTGGAAAAAGACGGATATTTTTGCCTTTCCCAGCCATCACGAAGGATTTCCCCTCGCTCTCGGCGAGGCCATGGCCCGGGGCATCCCCGCTGTGGGCTACGCGTCGTGTCCCGCGGTGAATGAGCTCATTCAAAATAAAAAAACAGGCCTTCTCTGCGGGGAAGGGACGGCGCCTTTCACAGAGGCGCTCCGCCGGCTCATGGACAGTTCCTCCCTCCGGAGAGAGTATGGAGCGGCCGGCGCCAGAGTCATGGAAGCGTACCGGCCGGAAGCGGTATGGGACACATGGGAAGCGCTTCTTGAGAAAGCAGCGTCAAAAAAATAGAAAGAAAAGCGGACCGGCAAGGCCCGTTTTTTGATGGCGTAAAAGAAAGGACACAAGAAAAAAGAGCCCCCCCTCCCCTGACGCATGCTATAATAAAAACTGCCATAGAGCGGAAAGGATTTCTTCATTTTCAGGATATCCTTTTCCAGAAAGGAGACGCCATCGTGACGGCAAGAGAAATTTTGAAGCGCTATTTCGGGTATGACAGCTTCCGTCCCATGCAGGAGAAAGTGGTGAATACCATCGCGAAAGGAACGGATGTGGTGGCCATCATGCCTACCGGCGCAGGAAAATCCATCTGTTTCCAGGTGCCGGCGATGGCCATGCCTTACGGGACGGTCATCATTTCCCCCCTCATTTCTCTCATGAAGGACCAGGTGGAAGCGCTTACCGAGCAGGGCGTGCCCGCTTCGTTTGTGAACAGCACCATTTCCTATGAAGAGTCGATCCAGCGTCTCCGCGAGCTCTATACGGGACGTCTGAAGCTTCTTTACATGGCGCCGGAAAAACTGGAGCCTTCCTATTTTACAGACTGCCTCCGCCAGGTGCCGCTCTCTCTTTTCGTCATCGATGAGGCGCACTGCGTGTCCCAGTGGGGTCACGATTTCCGCCCGAGCTACCGCCGAATCCATGATTTCATCAAGACACTGCCCCGCCGTCCGGTGGTCGCGGCTTTTACGGCGACGGCGACGCCTCTGGTGGAAGCGGATATGAAAGAAAGTCTGGGGCTTGCCCAGGCGAGAGTCTTCCGCACAGGCCTTGACCGGCCGAATCTGTCTTTCCGGGTAATCCGCGGGGTGGACAAGAATGATTTCCTTCTCCGCTACGTGAAGGCCCATCAGAAGGAAAGCGGCATCATTTACTGCGCCACCAGAAAAGCGGTGGATGAGGTCCACGCCATGCTCTGCGATCACGGTTTTGCCGCCGGGCGCTACCACGCGGGCATGTCCGATGAGGAACGGAAAGAAGCGCAGGACGATTTTTCCTATGACCGGGTCCATGTGATGGCTGCTACAAATGCTTTCGGCATGGGCATCGACAAGAGCAATGTGCGCTATGTCCTCCATTACCAGATGCCGAAGTGTCTCGAGTCGTACTACCAGGAAGCGGGCCGGGCCGGCCGGGACGGGGCGGCGGCGGAGTGTATCCTCCTCTACAGCGGGAAAGACTCGGCGATCCAGCGCTACCTCATCCAGACCAGCAGCCAGGACGACGAGAAGACAAAAATGGATTACAGCCGCCTTGGCCAGATGGAGGACTACTGCCGCACCACATCGTGTCTCCGGAATTTCATTCTCCAGTACTTCGGCGAGCCTGTGAAAGAACCATGCGGTCACTGCGGCAACTGTGAGGAGGCGAAAGGCCGGGTGAACGTCACTGACGAAGCGTCCCTTGTCTTCCGTACCATTTCCCTTCTGGGAGAGAAATTCGGCGCCGCCCTGGTGGCGGGCATTCTGAAAGGAAGCCGCACCGAGACCATTTTGTCCCGCCATCTGGATGAGACCCTCACTTACGGCAAGCTCGCCCACAAGAAACTGCGTGACATCAAGACAGCCATCAGCGGGTACGCCGCCGACGGCTACCTCATCCGCGACGGCGGCCAGTACCCGGTGCTCCGTCTCACCGACAAGGCGCGGGAAGTGCTCGCCGGGAACGGCGAGGTCTATGGCCTGGCTATGGGAAGCGAGTCCATCATCGCCCGGGCGGTGGTGGAGAAAAAATCCCGTCCCCTCCGGGATGGCTCCGGGCTTTTCGAGAAACTGCGTCAGCTCCGGAAACGGGTCGCCGGCGAAGAGCATGTGCCGCCTTTCGTCATTTTTTCTGACGCGACCTTGGATGACATGGTGGAGCGCCAGCCGAAGACGCTCGAAGAAATGGGCACCGTCCGCGGGGTGGGCGCCTTTAAGCTCAGGAAGTACGGGCCCCGGTTCCTGGAAGTGATCACCGGCAGCCGGGAAGAACCGGCGCCCCTGCCAAAGGCAGCGGATCCTCCCATGGGGAGCGTCCCGAGAAAAGGGGCCCGCTCTGCCGGCGGGGCGCGGGACAAGAAAGTACAGGACGAGAAAGTGATTGACGAAGACGCTTTCTATGTATATATGAATAAAGTACGGGCCCGCCTGGCCCGCCGTGACAGCGTACCGGAAGACGCGGTCTGTCCGGAAGGGATCCTCCGGGGACTTGCCTACAGCCGGGACGCCCTCTCCGCTATGGAAGACCAGCAGCGTCTCCGCTACGGACAGGCCCTGCTCCAGGCGGCGGAAGTCTATAAAACATTGTTATAAGGCAGCGGGACCAGCCCCTGTTTGGAAAGGAACCATTCATGAGCAGTGCGGATACACAATATTTATCCATCGTAGAGCGCATCCTGGAGGATGGGGCGCTCGGGCAGAACCGGACCGGCATGCCTGCGTACAAACTGCCTCACCAGATCATGCAGTTTGACCTGGAAAAAGAATTTCCCATTCTTACGACCAAATTTGTGGCCTTCAAAACGGCGGTGAAGGAAATTCTCTGGATCTGGCAGAAGCAGTCCAATGACGTGCGCCTCCTCCAGCAGTGGAACTGCCACGTATGGGACGAGTGGCAGCGTCCGGACGGTACCATTGGCAAGGCCTACGGCTACCAGCTCGCCAAGTACCATCAGGTAGACACGCTCCTTGCGACGCTGAAAAAAGATCCCCAGAGCCGGCGCATGGTAGTCTCTATGTGGAATGTGGAAGATCTGCCTGACATGGCCCTCCAGCCCTGCGCGTTTCTCACTATGTGGGACGTCTCCGCAAGCGGCCGCCTCAACTGCATGCTGGTGCAGCGTTCCGGCGATATGGGTCTGGGCGTGCCTTTCAATTTCACCCAGTATGCCGCCCTCATCTGCATGATTGCCCAGGTATCAGGGCTGCGGCCGGGGCTCTTCACCCATGTGATCAATAACGCCCATATTTATGAAAACCACGTAGCCGCCCTCCGGACGGAGCTCGCCCGCCTGCCGGCATCGCTTCCCGCGCCGAAGCTGGTGCTGAATCCAGAGATTACCAATTTCTATGATTTCCAGCCGGAAGATATCCAGCTCGACCATTACGAGCATCTGGGCAAACTTCCCATGGAGGTATCGGTATGACACTCACTATGATCGCTGCCGTCGCGGCCAATGGCGTCATCGGCCGGGACAACCGGCTCATCTGGCACCTCCCGGACGATCTTCGCCGGTTCAAGCGACTCACCATGGGCCGTGCCATCATTATGGGACGGAAAACCTTTGAAAGCCTGCCCAAACTTCTGCCCGGGCGCGCCCACTATGTCCTCACAAGAAATACAGACTATGCCGTGCCGGAAGGAGTAACCCTCTGCCATTCCCCAGAAGAGCTTCTGGCGAAACTCCCGGAGGGAGAAAATTTCGTCATCGGCGGCGGAGAGATCTACCAGATCCTCCTGCCTTACGCGGATCGACTGGCCCTGACGGAAATTGAAAAAGACTATGACGGGGACGCCTTCTTTCCTCATTTCGACAAAAAAGAGTGGAAACTGACCGAGGAAGAAGAAGGAGAAGCCGGCGCTGTGCCGCACCGCTTCGTCACCTATCAAAGAATCCGCTGATTTCCCTCCCCCTTCATTTGCATAAGGAGAACCGCAATGACTCTTGAACAAATCGCTGCCATTTACGGATGGCCTCTCACCATCGTCATGGTATTTGCCCTCGCTGCCATGGTTTTCTTCGTGGGACGCCGTCTTTTCGACATGGTCACCGGGAAAAAAAGATAACTCTGCATCAGCTGACAGCTGTCAGCCAACAGCTAAAAGCTAACAGCCAAAAGCTAAAAGCTAAAAGCTAAAAGCTGCATGCCAAAGCCCCATTCTTTTTACTAGAATTGGGGCTTTTTATATTGAAAAAAATAATTGCAGATTTATGTATTCAAAATATTGAATATCGACTGGAAGGGTGCTATAATACAGCCATGCAAACAAGTTGAATACAATAAGTGACAAGTATACACTTATTTGCCCTTTATATTGATACAGGAGTTTTCTCCCAGTCCACTGATGAAATGAAAGGAATGACTCACATGGCAAAAGCAAATCTTCAGGAACAGTACGGCCTCTTCATTGACGGCCAGTGGGTAGCCGCTTCTGACGGCGCTACCTTCGAAGCGCACAATCCGGCGACCGGCGAAATCCTCGCGAAATGCGCGGAAGCCACCAAGGAAGACGTAGACGCAGCAGTAAAGGCTGCGCACAAAGCGCTCGAATCCTACCGCAAGACCAGCCCGATTGAACGGCAGAACCTGCTCCTCAAAATCGCTGATATTATTGATCAGAACGCGGCGCACCTGGCTCTCGTAGAAACTCTGGACAACGGCAAGCCGATCCGTGAAACTTCCACCGTCGATATTCCCATGGGCGCTGACCACTTCCGTTACTTCGCCGGCTGCATCCGCGCTGACGAAGGCACCGCGACCATGCTCGACGACAATACTCTCTCCCTTGTTCTCCGTGAACCGATCGGCGTTGTAGGCCAGGTCATTCCGTGGAACTTCCCCTTCCTTATGGCTTGCTGGAAACTCGCTCCGGCTCTTGCCGCAGGGGACACCATCGTTCTGAAGCCGTCCTCCCATACGTCCCTGTCCGTTCTCGAACTGATCCGCCTCATCCAGGACGTACTCCCGAAGGGCGTGCTGAACCTCATCACCGGCGCAGGCTCCAAGTCCGGCCAGTTCCTCCTCGATCATCCGGATCTGGACAAGCTCGCATTCACCGGCTCCACCCAGATTGGTCACGGTGTATACCAGGCAGCATGCGACAAGATGATTCCGGCTACCCTTGAACTGGGCGGCAAGTCTGCCAACATGATTTTCGATGACTGCGATATCGAACAGGCTCTCGAAGGCGTACAGATCGGCATTCTCTTTAACCAGGGCCAGGTCTGCTGCGCAGGCTCCCGTGTATTCGTACAGGAAGGCATTTACGATGAATTCGTAAAACGCCTCGTCGCTTCCTTCAACGCGGTCAAGATCGGCGATCCTACCGATCCTTCCACCCAGCTGGGCGCTGTGATTTACAAGAGCCAGATGGACAAGGTCCTGAAATATGTAAAGATCGGCCAGGAAGAAGGCTGCAAGGTCCTCGCCGGCGGCGAGCGTTACACCGAAAACGGCTGTGACAAAGGCTTCTTCGTACGTCCTACCATTCTGGAAGACACCAAGGGCAATGGCCTCCGTGTATGCCAGGAAGAAATCTTCGGACCGGTCGTAGTCATCCAGAAGTTTAAGACCGCTGATGAAGTGATCGCTCTGGCCAATGACAGCGAATACGGCCTGGGCGGCGGCGTATTCACCACCAATCTGAATACCGCTCTCAAAGTATCCCGCGGCGTACATACCGGCCGTGTATGGGTGAATACGTACAACCAGATTCCTGCAGGCGCTCCGTTCGGCGGCTACAAGAAATCCGGCATCGGCCGTGAAACCCACAAGGTGATGCTCGAACACTACAGCCAGACAAAGAACATCCTGATCAACCTCAAAGAAGGCGTGGCAGGTCTCTACGACGTAAAATAACAGCATAGGCTGTACAAAAGGAACTCTCCAGTGATGGGGAGTTCTTTTTTTGTGTTATGGGGGCGGAAGTTTAGAGTTGAGAGTTTAAAGTTGAGAGGGGTGGTGCCGCCTCAAAAAAATGGGCGGCGGAAGTTTTTGCTTTCAAACGCTAAGCGGGCTGGGTGGTGTGCGTCATGGGGTTCCGCTCCCATGACGCACCATCCGCCTTTGACCTTCGGCCTCAGACCGCGGGCCTCGCCGCAATGACGCACTTCCTGCAAGCCCCGGCCATGGAGCCCATCCCTATTTTCTTTTTCTTGTGATATGCTAAGAATATAAAAAATATGACCATCAAAAGGAGGAGATTTCTATGAATATCCGTGAGCGTACTGAATCGTGGGAGGATCAGCTGCTGTCTCCGCTGGCGGCGCATTCCAGGGATGCCCGGCGGGACCGGCCGGAGGAGGAGTGTCCTCTCCGTACGCCGTACCAGCGGGACCGGGACCGGATTCTTCACAGCAATTTCTTCCGCCGGATGAAGCATAAAACACAGGTTTACATCGCGCCCCAGGGGGATCATTACCGGACGCGCATGACCCATACCCTCGAGGTGGCCCAGATTGGCCGTACCATGGCGCGGGCGCTCCGTCTCAACGAGGACCTGGTGGAAGCGATCGCCTTTGGCCATGATCTGGGGCATACCCCTTTCGGCCATGTGGGGGAATCGGCGCTCAATGATATTTGCGGCCATTTCCGTCACAATGAGCAGAGCGTGCGCATTGTGGAGGTGCTGGAAAAACATGGGCAGGGCCTCAATCTGACCTGGGCCGTGCGGGACGGCATGGTGAATCACAATGGAGCGGGGAAGGCAAAAACCCTCGAAGGGCGGCTCGTGAAGTACGCCGACCGCATCGCCTACCTCTGCCATGATTTTGACGATGCCGAGGCGGCAGGGCTTCTCACCGCGGAGGACCTGCCGGACCATGTGCGCCGCCTTTTCGGGACGACCCATTCGGAAATGATTACCTCCATGGTGACAGACCTCATTGGAAGTGTCCTGACGGATCACCAGATTCATATGTCAAAAGAAGGGGACGAGACACTCCTTGAATTCCGCCAGTTCATGTTTGAGCGGGTCTACCTCTCGCCGGAGCTCACGCCGGACAGAAACCGGGGCTACCAGGTGGTGCAGATGCTTTACCAGTACTATATGAAGCATCCCGAAGAAATTCCGGAGGAGCAGAAAAAATTGGCAAAAGACCAGAATCAGGCAGTGATCGATCTCATTTCCGGCCTCACCGACAATCACGCCATCGCTCTTTTCCAGGATATTTTTGTCCCGCGCTACTGGAATTACTGAAATCCATACTATACAATTTTCGCCGGCCTCCCGCTTTTGGAAGGGCCGGCTTTTTTATCACTGCCGCCATAACGGCGGCTTTTCTATTGCCTGGTGTGATGAAACATAGGGCAGGCTCTTTTATGCGATGACGGCGGCAGCGTAAAAAGACAGTTCGATGGGAAAAAATTTTCCAGGGCATTTGTTTTTTCACATCCTTCTTCCCGCGGAATCAAAGGGATTTTACAGGGGCCTCCTGACTTTTTTATGTTATAATAATTCAAAGGTGTATCCTGTTTTGTTTTTTGAAAAAATGGGATAGATCAGGGGAAAATGATAGAATCGTTTTCTGAAAATAGAGCAAAGAGGCACAGCCATGTGGAATATTGAAGAGCATTTGACTGCTGTCCGGGAACGGATCGCCGCGGCCCGGGCAAGGTCACCGTACCATCAGGATGTGGTGCTCGTGGCAGTTACCAAATTTCATCCTTTTGAGGCCATGGAAGAAGCGGTCCGTCTCGGCGTGACTGAGGTGGGAGAAAACCGCGTTCAGGAAATGGAAGAAAAGCAGCGTATGGGACATCTCCCTGTGCGGTGGAATCTGCAGGGCCATTTGCAGCGGAATAAAGTGAGAAAGGCTGTGGCTATGGCCGATATGATCCAGTCCGCCGATTCCGAAGAGATTCTCCGGGAGATTGACCGCCGCGCGGAAGAACTGGGAAAATGCCAGGAGGTGCTGCTGGAATTTAATATTTCCGGAGAAGCATCCAAGTACGGCTTTGCCCCGGAGGCGCTCCGCCAGGCGTCGGCTCTGGCAGGGAGTCTCCCCCATATCCGAGTCCGCGGACTCATGTGCATGGCGCCCCATTATGAGGATCCGGAGAGAACAAGACCTGTTTTCCGCAAGGCCCATGCCATGTGGGAAGAGATGAAAAAAGAATTTCCCCAAGGAGAGATAACGCTCCTTTCCATGGGAATGACCAATGATTTTGAAATCGCTGTCGAAGAAGGGGCGACGATGGTACGCATCGGCACAGCCATCTTCGGAGAGCGGGATTACCGTTAAAAATGAGGAATGAAACCGATGAATCTCAAAGATAGTCTCAATAAATTTAAGGAAAGTTTTACGGAACGGGACCTGGATGATCAGGAATATGAACAGGAAGAGTCCCAGAGAGAGAATCCTGCCGCGTCTGTGGCGGCCCGTCCGGCAGCGGTGAGGAGCGCTGCCAGGACTGCGGTGCCGTCCGCGGCCAAGCCTTACGCCATCATGGTGGTCAATCCGGATACGAGCAAAGACGCGAAAAAAATCGCCGATTACATCCGGGAAGGCAAAGCGGTGGTGATGAATATGGAAAAGACCGATCCTGCCGAGGCAGAGCGGATCACCAATTTTGTCCAGGGCGTACTGTACGCGCTGGACGGAGAGGTAGAACGGATCAGCGATACCATTTTCCTCTGCGCGCCCACCAATATGTCTGTAGATAAGGAAAACTTTACCGCCTATTCCGCGCCGGCTCCTTCTGCGGCGCCGTCAGCGGCTGCGGCTCCGGAAGGCGCGCCTACGATGGATGTGCCCCAGTGGAATTTCCCAGGAACGGATCATGACTCTCGTTGACCGTGTGCTGGCCTGGATGGACCATTTTCTGGATGCCTTCCGTGATCCTGATGAACGGCTGGAGCAGGAAGAGTATTCTCCGGCGGAAGAGGAAAGTCATCTTCCGTCCCAGGCGGCGCGGGCGGTGCGGCCCATGGAAATGCTCATCTGCACGCCTCATGAGTACAAGGATGCCCGGTTCATCGTGCAGTCTCTCGAAGAGGGGAAGACTGTTTTCATCCGTCTCATGGAGGTGGATGAAGATCTGGGACAGCGGATTCTTGATTTCGTGAGCGGCGCGGTGTGCCTCCTTCACGGGACGATCGAGCTTTACGGAGGCAATGTGCTTCTCTGCGCGCCGCAGGCTGTGCGGATCGAGCAGGGAGAGTATGAGTATAAAGTACCGGAAATGCCGGTATTCAGAGGGGTTTCGAAATGAAAATTCTCATTTGCGGCTGCGGCGCCATGGGCGGGGCGATCCTCTCAGGATGTCTCGCCAAAGGGCTGTGGAAAAAAGAAGAGGTATTTCTGAAAGAACATTCCTGGGAAGCGAGCGAGGCGAAAGCGGCCGCTTACGGTGTGAATCCGAGCCGGGACGGCCGGGAAGCGGCGGATGCGGATTTGGTGATTCTCGCGGTGAAGCCCAATGTCATTCCTGAAGCGGCGCGGGCGCTCGGCGCTTACGCTCCGAAAGGGACGGTCATTTCCATCGCCGCGGCGGTGACGCTGGCCGATCTTTCGTCATACTTCCCGGCAGGAACAAAGATCATCCGGTGCATGCCCAATACGCCTGCTTCCGTAGGAGAAGGCTTCACGGCAATCGCGCCGGGGCCGTCTGCAGGAGAAGCGGATACGAAGACGGCGCAGGCGGTCTTCGACGCTCTCGGAAAATCGGTGGTGGTGAGCGAACGTCAGGTGGATGAACTGGGCGCTCTTTCCGGCGCGGGGCCTGGTTACGCTTTCGTCATCATTGACGCGCTCTCTGACGCGGGGGTCAATATCGGCCTCCCGCGGAAAGTGGCCATCGAGGCAGCGGCGCAGACCCTTCTGGGCGCTGCGAAAATGGTGCTGCAAACAGGAAAGCATCCTGCTGAGCTCCGTGACGGCGTCACCAGCCCGGGAGGCACCACCATCGCCGGCATCCAGATGATGGAAAGAAGAGGCCTCCGGTCCGCTCTCATCGACGGCGTAGAAGCATGCATGAAGAAATCCGACGCTATGGCGAAAAAGAGTTGAGAGTTTAGAGCTATAAGTTGAGAGGGATGGTGCCGCTTACGCGGCATTTCATATGCTGCTTTGCAGTGCGGCTCCGCCGCGCAGTATAAGTATAAAGAGGGGCCGCCTATTCTATGTAAGGCGGCGCTCCGCCCCTTTTAACTCATAACTCTCAACTCTAAACTTTCTCCTTTAATGATACAGGATCGTATAGAATTTCCATTGAAGAACAACGACCATGAAAGATAGAGAAAAAATACTGAATTATTTCGCTGCTGCCAGCGAGGAAGCAGGGGACATTGCGGTGCGGCTTCTCGATATTGCTGACGCGGTGGACCGGGGCCGGCCCTTTGCGGTGTCGCCCTTCATGTCTCCTTTCGCCGTGCAGATCGGCATGACCATCGCCGCCCATATGAAGACGGTGGAATGCAGAAGCTTTGGCGGCTACCACGAAGCGGAACGGGTGCGGGTCGCTTTCGTTCAGGCCGGATGGGACGGACCGGTGGATTTCGGCATTGCTGCCCTGTCTGTCACCTGGGACGGGCGGTACCGCCTCATCGGCCACCGGGATGTGCTGGGTTCTCTCATGGGCCTTGGCATTGAACGGGATGTGCTCGGCGACATTATCATGAAAGGCGCCGGCGCCCAAATTCTGGCAGACGCGAAAATGGCGGGCTGGATCAAGGAAAATTTCGTGAAAGTCGCCATGGTGCCCGTCCAGACGACAGAGATCCCGCTCTCTGAGATCGAGCCGCCGAAACAGGAAGCCAAAGTGGTGCGCGCCACCGTGGCATCTCTCCGGCTCGACGCGGTCGGCGCCGCAGGCTTCGGTATTTCCCGGTCCAAAATGACCGCCGCCATTGACGGGCAGAAAGTCCAGGTGAACTGGCAGACCGCCAAGGGAAGCTCCCAGACGGTGAAGCCTGGCGACGTGATCAGCTACCGCGGCCGGGGCCGGATTGAGATCAAGGAACTCACCGGACAGAGCCGCAAAGGCCGTCAGGGCGTGCTTATCGACAGGTATAAGTGATAGGTGCTGCCATGAGGGCAGCGGGTGTTACTGCCTCATTTGTGCTGAGGTCTGAAGCCTGAGGTCTGAAACAGGAAGGGACTCTTTGAAAAGTCCTCAATTGCCGGACGGGCTGTCTCCATGTTTCCTTTTTAGGAATAGGAGTCCATGGGTATGTCGCCTATACTTCTATTTTTCCAATGGATTCCATTGGGGGAAGTTCATTTCGCCTGTACTTGCACGGTTTTAGCGAGTATTCTTTGTCCGAACAAAGAAAGAAACGAACCAATACCCTGAAGGGCACAGGCGAAAGAAAATCGCCGGCCATCTTGCTCGGCCTTGCTCCGGTTCACAGCGGCGGATAGCTTGAAACTCGCTGCGCTCAGACAGTCAAGCTATAATTCCCCGCCGCTGCTCACCTCTCGGAATGCTCCTTGACCCGCATTCCGCCCCTGCGGGGCCGGCCGGACTGCGAATGGCCGGGGAGCTGAATGGGATTTTGAAGTTTGAGGCAGGCGCGAGGTCCTAGGCGCGGAGGTTTCCGTTATTCTTCAGTATGAGCATATAGGAGCGTTCAATAGGGACTCTTCGAAATTGGGGTCATCTCGAGCGGGCGTATAAGGAATATATGACGATATCAAAAAGGGGATTATGACGCACAGAGTCGAGAGATCTTACGCATTCGGCTGTCAATGGCGCAGAAGCGGCTTTGAATTCAGTGATCGACATCTTGACAGCTTTGTACCTTCTCCAGACTCCTTTCCAATGAGGCACTATCGTCCTTTGAACTCAGACCTTAGACCCTCCCCTATGACGCACCATCTCACTAAAAGCTAAAAGTGAATCCCCCATTTCCAACAGTGCATGGCTGGAAGCTGACAGCTGACAGCCGGTCACTAACAGCATATAACTGATAGTACATAAAGGAGTGAAATACTATGATTACACCGATGGATATCCACAACAAAACATTTTCCCGCAAGCTCCGGGGCTACGCAGAGGATGAAGTGAACAGTTTCCTCGAAGAAGTGGTGAGCGACTACGAGCGCATTTACCGGGAACACCGGGAAATGGAAGAGCAGATGGACACGCTGAAGACGAAGCTCGCCAATTACGAGAAGATGGAAGCCACCATGTCCTCTACCCTCGTGATGGCTCAGGAAACGGCAGACAATGTGAAGAAAAACGCCCAGAAGGAAGCGGAGCTCATCATCCGCGAGGCGAAAGCGAAGCGCCAGCAGATCATCGCTGACGCGGAAGTAGAGCGGCGCACCACCAATGCGGCCATCGTGAAGACCGAAGGGGACATGAAGCTCTATCTCGAAAAAATCCTCACCAATCTCCGTTCTGCCACCAACATTGTAGAATCGGTGAAAGCCCAGCAGGCGCCGAAGCCTGTGCCGGGCATTGCCGGTGATGACAAGGAAGAATCGGCTCCGGCGCCGGCCGCGGAAGAAACCGCGCCGGCCGCAGAGGATGCTGCTTCCGCAGAAGCGGCTCCGGAAGCAGCGCAGGAAGAAACAAAATGAGTGACCTCCAGACCGTGACCGAATGGGGCGCTCCCGGTGTGGGGCTCACTCTCAAAATCACGAAGATGCTCCATGAGGAAACCACGCCGTACCAGCATATCCAGATCGCCGACTCCGTGGAGTACGGACGCATGCTCATTCTGGACGGTGTCTTCCAGACGTCGGTGAAGGATGAATGGATGTACCATGAAATGGTGAGCCATGTGCCGCTCATGATCCATCCCCATCCGGAACGGGTTCTCATTATTGGCGGCGGCGACGGCGGCGTGGCGCGGGAAGTGTGCCGCCATGAATCGGTGACGCAGGTCGATCTCTGCGACATTGACGGCCGGGTCATTGAGCTGGCGAAAGAATATTTTCCGACCATCGCGAAAGTTCTCCTCGATCCGCCGGCAAAGCTCCACGTCCATGTGGGAGACGGCATCGCCTTCGCGAAGAAGGTAAAACATTTTTATGATGTGATCATCATCGACTGCTCCGATCCGGTGGGGCCGGGAGAAGGACTCTTCACACGGGATTTCTACCGCTCCGCGAAAGAAGCGCTCCGGGAAGGCGGCCTCATCGTCCAGCAGAGCGAGTCCCCCATCGTGCAGGAGCGTCTCGTCCATGACATTTATCAGGCCATGAAAGATGTCTTCCCCATCGTGCGGTCTTACTATTCCCATGTGCCGCTCTATCCGGCGTGCATGCACAGCTTCATGCTGGCTTCTACAAAGTACGATCCCCTCACGGTGGAAATCAACCGGCCCGCGCCGTCGCCCATGAAGTACTACAACGGGGCAATCCAGAAGAGCTGCTTTGTCCTCCCCAATTTCTACAAAGAATGTCTCTTCCGCGGCAAAATTTCTTTCTGATTCTTACAGTCCCTTATGGGGCTGTTTTTTTATGGCACCCATGAAAAAAGCCTGCCTCATAGGAAAAGGCAGGCTTTTTATATGAAATAATGATTCCGCTTTCCAGGACGGGGATCCATCGGCGGGGACAGCAGGCGGGCAGGGGTGTAAGCCTTCCTGGCTGTTCCCGCAGAGGGGCCGCTCTCCTGAAAGCGGGGAAATCATAATTCCCGAAAAGAAATGATGGAAATTTTCCTTAGAAGGTCCATTCAAATCCGGTGCGCCACATACGGCCGTCCAGATTGATGAAGTCCACTTTCTTATTGAAGAGATTGTCCAGTCCGAGGAAGACGCGGCCGTCGCCGAGCTTCTTCGTTACCGTAAGGCTGACCGTATGGAAGGTGGCTTTGTCCGTGCTGGTCTGGTAATTGTAGGCAAATTGGTCCCAGAGAACGGCGCTCCAGCCATAGCGGTCGTGGTCGTCGTAGGTGAAGGCGATGGTGGTGAGATTGTCCGCATAGCCTGCTTCGCTGTGTCCGCCGCTTGCTGTGCTGGCCGATACAGATGCATCGGCGTTGTTGGTGCCGATCCAGCTGGAGTTCACTTTGAAGGACCACCGCGGGGAGAGCTCCCGTCCATAGGTGAGCTCGATTCCTTCCACCTTGGTGGTGCCGTCCAGATTGTAATATTGTGAATTATATTTATCCCAGTTGCGGGTGGAAATCATATTCTCTGTTTCATTATGGAAGTAGGCGATCTTGCCGAAATTCCTGCCCCATTCCCGTTCGTAGGCAATGTCAAAATTGGTGGACTCTTCCGGCACAAGATCCGGATTGCCCCAGACAGTGGTGCCGGCGTGGTAGAAATCACTGTAGAGCTCGGTCACCGACGGCGCTTTGAAGCCTTTGCCATAGTTGGCCTTCACCCGGCTCTGGTCGGTGAGGAAGTAGGTGGCGCCGATTTTGGGCGTGGTCTTGCTGCCGAAGTCGCTGTGATGGTCATAGCGGACGGCAGGAATGAGGAGGAGGGCATCGCTGACGCGCCATTCGTCCTGTACGTAGAAGGAGTAGAGCTCTGTATCTTTCGAGGCGCCGGCAATGTTGGAGCCTTTGATCTTATTGGATGTGTATTCTCCGCCGTAAGTAATCGTGTGGTCACTGCCGACTTTCCACGTATCTTTTCCTTCCAGGCCCCATACGCTGTACTTGTTGTGATCGCCATAGGAAAGAGCGGTACCTGCCGGGACTTTGCCATGACTGACAGCGTTCATAATATCCTGTGCTACACCCATAGCTATGGGACCTCTTTCCGTGAGATCAGCAAAGATTTCATAGGGAAGGAGGCGATCCTTGGTGAGCTCGCTCCAGTAGGTGCGGAAGGCATAGTCATGGCGGTCGCTGTTGCCGCGGAATCCAAGAGCAAAGTCTTTCTGGGTCACGTCCATCTTGGCTCTGTATGGATCATAGGTCAGGTATTTATTAATCAAAGCGGGAATCATTTCCTGCTGCTTTTCTTGAGATAGTCCCTTTTCTCCGCCCATGCCGGTGACCATACCGGTGATCATGCCGGATACAGCGGCCTGTACGCCCTTTCCAACCGTCGGCCAGTCTGCATCCCGGTCGCTCTTGTAGTAGGACGCCGTAAAATCGAGAGCCTGGTGGTCGTTGAATTCGTAGGTGCTGTCAAAATTGTAGTTCTGTTTCGGTCCGTAAAGGTATCCCATGGGATCATTGGCTGTCCCATGATCCTGCATCATCCGGGGCCGGTCTTTTCCAAAGCTCATATCGAGGGTGGAGCTGAACTTTCCCTGTTTCCCCATGTCGATATGGTAGTAGTTGTTCATGCTTTCCGTGCCGGTGTTGCCGCCGACGGTGACGGAGGGAGTGCCGCCGGATTTCTTGGTGATAATATTGATGACCCCGTTCAATGCGTCCGACCCGTATTGGGCAGACGCGGCGCCGCGGACGATTTCGATGCGGTCAATATTGGACACGTTCACCCGCTCGAGGGACATCAGGTTCTGCGCGGTGGCAGTGTCTTCATTGGCGGTGCGCCGGCCGTTTACGAGGATGAGGGTCTGGTTCGGCTGGCCGCCGCGAAGGGAAATGGAACGGCCAAATCCGTTGGATGACGGGAAGGCGGTGACGTCGTCAGCGAGGCGGAGCGCGTCGTATACGCTTGCTGCGCCGAGGCGGGCGATGTCTTCGCTGGTGATCACTTCCGATGCGGCAGGCACGTCTTTCACGGAGCGTTCTGTGCGGGTAGCGGTGACGATCACTTCGCCCAGGGCGTAAGGTTCGGCAGCCGCCGCGGACGGCGCGAGGGCGAGGGTGATCATGGCGGCAAGGGCCGCGGAGGAAAGGGTCTGTTTTTTCATTATGTTTCTCCTTTGGATGTCTTTTTTAGAAGGGCCAAATGATTGAAATGAGCTTTTAGCTATTCGCTGTTGGCTGTCAGCTCTGTTTGGGTCAGTTTGCAGTATAAAACGCCAGTCGAAGCATTACTACACGAATTACAGCTGTTGCACTAATTATTGCAATTTATCTTGCAATTTTCATCTAAAAGCTAATTGCTAAAAGCTAATTGCTAAAAGCTAATTGCTAAAAGCTAATTGCTAAAAGCTAACAGCTCTTAGAAGCAGGGGCTTAGTCTCTATTGGGTGCCTGGGGATTCGCCGCTTT
>CAUBUJ010000018.1 GCA_958439155.1 uncultured Veillonellaceae bacterium | reverse complement strand
TTGCAGATGATTTCCCCGTCGAAGCCGCATACATGGCAGTAATCGGACTTGGTATTGAATTCGCCGTAGCAGATGTTGTCGTAAATGAAGCGCACCATGGTGAGCACCGCTTCCACATTGTTGGTCATATTCGGGATTTCCACGTAGGAAATGCAGCCGCCGGTGGAGACTTTCTGGAACTGCGACTCAAAGCGAAATTTATCAAATACGTTGATCGGTTCCCGCACGTCTACGTGGTAGCTGTTCGTGTAGTAGCCCTTGTCGGTGACATCCTTGATTTCTCCGAACCGCGCCTTGTCGATAGAGGCAAAGCGGTTCGTCAGGCTTTCCGCAGGCGTACCGTAGAGGGCAAAACCAAGGCCTGTCTCTTTCTTCCATGTATCTACGGCGTCGCGGAGACGGTGGATCACTTTCAGGGCAAACTTTTCCCCTTCCGGCGAGGTGTGGGTCTTCCCCTTGATGAGGACAGACGCTTCATACATGCCGATGTAGCCGAGAGACAGGGTGGCGTAGCCGTTCTGGAGGAGCGGGAAAATCTTCGCCCCTTTCGGCAGACGGGCGATGGCGCCGTACTGCCAGTGGATGGGGGATACGTCGCTGGTGACATCTT
Organism: uncultured Veillonellaceae bacterium; assembly: GCA_958439155.1. Taxonomy (GTDB): domain Bacteria; phylum Bacillota; class Negativicutes; order Veillonellales; family Dialisteraceae; genus UBA1822. The sequence continues at coordinate 18,011 of CAUBUJ010000018.1, read as the reverse complement.
TCAGCAGGTTGTACCGGAGCATGAGCGCTTTCCGGCAAAGTTCGAGGCGCTTGTCGAGGATCTCGAAGAATTTCTTCTCATCCCCTCTGGCAAGAATGCCGATCTGGGGGAGATTGAGGGAGACCACGCCCATATTGAAGCGGCCGTCCCAGACGTACTTGCCTTCTTTATTTTTCCACGGCGACAGGAAGGACCGGCATCCCATAGGGGAGAATACATTGCCTTCGTAGAGTTCCCGCATTTTCTTGGCGGAAATATAGTCCGGGTACATCCGCTTGGCGGTACATTTCGCGGCAAGCTCGGTGAGGTAATAGTACGGCGTTCCAGGGCGTACATTGTGTTCATCCAGCACGTAGATGAGCTTCGGAAAGGCAGGAGTCACGTACACATCCTGCTCATTCTTGATGCCCTGGATACGCTGTTCCAAAATTTCCTCGTCGATCATGGCCGCTTCTTTGGCATACTTGAAATCCGGCTTGAAATACATGAAGAGCGTCACGAAAGGCGCCTGGCCGTTGGTGGTCATAAGGGTATTGATCTGGTACTGGATGGTCTGGATGCCGTCTTTCACTTCTTTCCGGGTCCGCTTCCAGGCGATTTCTTCGGCCTTCTTCATATCCGGCTCGATACCGTAAATATCTTTCTGTTCCTCAATGACCGATTTCAGGTATTTTTCGTAAGATTTGCGCACGAAAGGAGCGAGGATCCGGTCTACCCCATTGATGCTCTGGCCGCCGTACTGGCCGCTGGCCACCTGGGCGATAATCTGGGTGGTGACGGTGCACGCCACCTGGAAAGATTTGGGCGTGTCGATCTTCTTCCCATTGATGACCGTGCCGTTCTGGAGCATGTCTTCCAGGTTGATGAGGCAGCAGTTGAACATGGGCTGGATGATGTAGTCCATGTCATGGAAATGGATGGCGCCGCTGTCATGGGCCTGGACAATGTCGAGGGGAATGAGTTTTCTCCGTGCCACGTCCTTGGACACTTCGCCGGCAATGAGATCCCGCTGGGTGGAGACTACATGAGAATTTTTATTGGAGTTCTCATCCATCACTTCTTTATTGGTCTGGCGGATGAGGCCCAGAATGTTGTCGTCGGTGGTATTGATGTGGCGCTTGAACGCCTGCATGGCTTTGTAATTTTCATAAGCCCGGGCCGTGGCGGGATTGTGATTTTCCAAGAGTTTATAGTAGACCTGGTCCTCAATGGAGTAGATGGTCATCGAATGGGCGAGCCCCTTCGCGTAGACTTCAATTTCATCCGCGATTTTTTCAGCTACTCCATCCTGGTAGATGCCGCTGGAGCTGTTCATTGCCTTTTTGATGGCAGTGACAATTTTTTCTTTATGAAATGGCACGGTGGTGCCGTCTCTCTTAATGACCTCCATAGTTCCTCCTTGTGGTATTCTTCATCAGCGTAATTGGTGTTTCCTGCTTCCTGGTCATATCTGGAAAAGAAATTCTTTTCCCGTCGTTTTCACAAAGCCTATTATACGAGACTTCCCCTTTCTCCGCAACATTCATATTTTTCAAGTTTCTACTATATGTAGTATTGACATTTTGAAAAGCACATAATATTTAGTAGAAGCCCGAGAAAAATCTATCCACAGTCTCTCTGTGGATAACCATGGGAACCTGCCCCTTATCGGTGAAATCCCCCTGTGGATATCCCTGCGGCAGGCGGGCCTCTTTTCAAGGACATGTAAAATATGTCTTTCCCCTCCGTCAAGGATACAGAATTGATATACTCCATATGAGCGGAATTCATACATCACGATTCATGCCCCTTCTGCGGCGCCGCGCGGAGATGAGGAGGGAGGCCGCACTGCCGCCCCTGCCTGCTATGGCCTCCGGCTTACGGCGCTTCCTCTCCATAGCGTTTGATAGGAAAAAATTTTATAATGAAAGGAAACGATGATTCATTCCCATCCGTATAGGAGGTATCCATGGCCCTTCATTTTATTTTTGGCCGCGCCGGCTCCGGGAAAAGCGCCCGGTGCTGCCGCGAAATCGCAGAGTACATGACGGAAGCGCCGGGTCGGTCCGCGCTCTTTCTCGTGCCGGATCAGGCGACGTACCTCGCCGAATCGACCCTGGCCCGGGCTGTTCCAGGCAAAGGATTCCTCGGGGTTTCTGTATGCGGCTTCTCCCGGCTGGCGTACCGCGTCTTCCAGGAGCTTCACAGCGACACCAATGAGGCGCTCTCCCCGTTAGTCCAGCAATTGGTCCTCCGTCGGCTCCTATTAGAGCGGAAAAAAGACTTGCGCATGATGGCCTCCGCCGCCGCCCGTCCCCACTTCGCCCGGTCTCTCACGAGCTTTTTCCACCAGCTCTCGGCCTTCCTCATCACCGAAAACGATCTTGCCGCCGCTGCCCGGGAAGAGGGAGACACCCCGCTTGGGAAGAAACTCTCTGACCTGTCCCTCCTCTACGGGGCGTACCACCAGTACCTCTCCGGTCATTTCCGGTACCGCGGCAACATGTATGACAAACTCGCCGCGGATATTCCCCGGTCAGAAGCGCTCCGGAGGACAAAGATCTGGATCGACGGCTTCGGCGGGATGACCCCTCAGGAAATCGCCATCGCCGCCGCTCTCATCCGCACCGCGCCGGATGTGACAGTGACCCTCTCCATGGACCGGCCGGAACTGTCTGCAGCGTACCCTCTCTTTGACCGGCCGTACCGCCTGTGGCAGGCTCTCTCCCGCGCCGCCGGACAGTCCTCATCAGTAACGCTCACGGAAGCGCCGCGTTACACCTCGCCGCGCCTGCAGGATCTGGCCGCCCATTTCTTCACGCCTTTCCCGAGGGCCTCCCAGGTCCCGCCGCCGGAGAAGCTCCGCGCCGACGAAGGACTCTACATCACGAAGGCGCCGTCCCGCGCGGCAGAGGCGGACACCGCGGCCCGCCAGATCGCCCGGCTCATCCGGGACAAAGGATTCCGCTGCCGGGATATTCTGGTACTTCTCCGGAAAGCCGATGCCTATACCGACCTGGTGCGCCGCGCCTTCGGGAAAGCGGACATTCCTGTCTTTATCGACCAGCGCCAGCCCATGGGGAGCCATCCTCTGGTGATGCTCCTGAAAAATCTCATCCAGTTCCTCGCTGCCCGGTCGCGCGGCCCCTGGCAGGGATGGCGCCGTTCTCTTCTCTTTCCCCTCCTCAAGACAGACCTTCTCCAGGCCTTTTCCCCGGAAGAAGTGGACCGCCTGGAAAATTATGTCCTCCGCATCGGCATCCGTCCCCGGCAGTGGGGAGAGACCTGGAAATTTCACAGCCCTTTCCATCTGGAATACGATAACGGCATGCCGACGCCGCAGGAACGGGACGAGCTCAATCTGATGAACGCCCTCCGGAGCCGGCTCCTGGACTTCCTCATTCCCCTGGAAGACCGCTGGCAGGAGGCAAAAACGGTCCGGGAAAAGTGCGCCCTCCTCTATCAGTGGCTCATGGAACAGAAAGTGCCGGATACGCTCGCTCTGTGGGACGCGAAAGAATTCGAGAAATCCCGTGAGAAACCTCATCTGCAGGTATGGAAAAAAGTACTTCAGCTCCTGAATGATATGGTCCGCGCCGCCGGCGGCGATTCCCTCCCGGACAAGGAATTTCTCGCCATCGCCGAAGACGGCTTCGGAAGCCTGACCTACGCCATGATCCCGCCGACCCTCGACCATGTGACAGTCACCACCATAGACCGGGGAAGCGCCATGGAAGGACGGGCAGTCTTCCTTCTGGGCGCCGCGGAAGGGGATTTCCCGGCGCGCATCGCGGAAGAAGGGTTCCTTACCACCGCGGAAGCGCGCCGTCTCGCCGGGCGGAGCCTCATCCTCGGGCCGGACCTTTTAGGACTCATTTACCAGGAAGAATTTTACGCCTACCTTTCCCTTACGAGGGCGCGGCAGGTCCTCTATATTTCCTATCCCGCCTCGGACAATGACGGCACTGCCCTCTCCCCGTCGCCTCTCATCGAGCGTATGGGCCGCCTTGGATACGCCACGGCGATGGGCGCGGCGCGCCTGCCCGATCTGGGGACGAAGGACCCGTCGTTCCTGCTCACGCCGGACCAGTCCCTCTCTCTCCTGCCGTATCTGGCCCGGAAAGGAACGCCTGCGGAGGATTCCCTCTGGCCGGCGCTAGCCGCGTGGGCAAGGGCCCGTCCGGAAAGAGCGGCCCTCCTCTCCCAGAAGCTGCGGGGGCTCTCGTATGAGAGTGCAGCCCGCCCCCTGCCGGCTTCCCTCTCAGCGCGGCTCCTCCTCAAATCCCAGCCTTTCCGTACTTCAGTGAGTCAGCTCGAGTCATACCGGAAATGTCCTTACATGTACTTCCTCCAATATGGTCTCTCCCTGAATCCACAGGACCAAAGCCGCATGGATAACAGGGACTACGGCAATTACCTCCACGCCGGGCTCCACAGCTTCGGGGACTACCTGAAGAAGCAGAAGAAAGAATGGCGAAATGCCAGCGACGAAGAAATCGACCGCATTTCCGCAGAGATCGCCGCCCGGGTCGCCCCGCGGGTGAAATCAGGAGCCCTCGTGTCCGACGCGGCAGCGGCCTATACGGAGGGCGCCCTGAACCGCACCTTCAAGGCGGCGCTCCGCCGGTTCCGCACCTGGAGCCGCCAGAGCGGTGCTTCCACCATCGCCATGGAAGAAAGCTTCCGCCTCTCCATCGAAGCGAGCCGCCGCTTCTTCGTTGACTGCCATATCGACCGGGTCGACGCCGCAGGAAGCGGAGCCATCGTATGCGACTACAAGACGGGGATGCCGGATATTTCCCTCCAGGAAATCGTCACGGCCTACCGGCTCCAGCTCATCACCTACCTCATGGCGGTGTGGGAGAATAAAAAAGACACCCTCCTGCCGGGGGCGATCCTCTATATTTATCTAAACGGCGATACGAGAAGCGTCCCCGTACCAGGGAACGGCAAGAAGGCGGCCCCGCCGAAGGAGCTTGCCGGATACTTTCTCGATGATGCGGATTTCCTTTCCGCTCTCGATCACGACCTCTGCGGAGAAGATACCTTCCTGCCCCTGGCGCGGACGAAGAAAGGCGCATGGTCCAAAGCGTCCCCTGTGCTCACCCTGGACCAGATAGAAGCTCTCTTCGCGGTGACCCGGGCGAACCTCTCCGCCCTTTACGAGAAAATCAAAAGCGGGGCCATACCGATCCGTCCGGTACGGACCGGAAAAGGGAGCACCCCCTGCCAGTGGTGCCTCTACAAAAGCATCTGCCGTTTCGATCCGAAGCTTCCCGGATGCCGCTACGAAGACATTCCCAACCGGGATGACAAAGATATTCTAAGCGAATTGACGAAGGAGGAAAGCCATGAGTGACATGACATGGACGAAAGCCCAGGAGGAAGCGATCACCGCGCGGGGCGGCAATATTCTCCTCTCCGCCGCCGCAGGGAGCGGCAAAACCGCAGTGCTCGCCGAGCGGATCCTCCGGCGCGTCACCGATCCAAAAGAACCGGTGGGCATCAATGAACTCCTGGTGCTCACCTTCACCAGAGCGGCCGCGGCGGAAATGAGGACCCGCATCGGCAAAGCCCTCTCGGCTGCGCTTGAAAAGGCTGCGAGAAGCCGGGACGCCGCCCCCACCGCCAAGAATGAAGCGGCGATGACCTATCTCGAGCGGCAGACCGCCCTTCTCGGGAGCGCTTCCATTTCCACCATCGACTCCTTCTGCCAGTCCCTCCTGCGGCAGTATTTCTACAAACTCGACCTGGATCCGGATTTCCGCATCCTCTCTGATGACAACGAAATCTACCTCCTACGGGACAGCGTCCTCTCGGAAGTGCTTCTTGCGTGGTATGAGAAGAAAGATCCCCATTTTGAGGACTGCGTCGATCTCTTCGCCACCCGCTATGAAGACGCAGGCCTCCGGTCTGCCCTGCTCCGGCTCTACAGCGCCTCCCTTTCCATGGCCTTTCCGGAAGATTTCTTCCGCCGCCTCGCCGTCCCCTATGAAGTGACCGGCGCCAAGACGCCGGATGATCTCCCATGGACGGCAGACCTCCTCGCGTCGTTCCGGGAAAAAGCCCGGTCCTGGGCAGACCGGTACAGCCGTATCTTCCCTCTCATTGAGGAAGAACCAGCACTTGCTCCATATACGGACCAGCTCTCGGAAGAATGGACCTCCTTCCGCACCCTTGCGGAAGGGCCCCTCACGTGGGATGCATGGCAGCGAACGATGAATTCAAACCTCTTCCGCAGTCTGAAAGCTGTGCGCGGAAAGAGCGCTGCCGATCCGGAAGCCCTGGACGAAAAGAAGGCGATGATCAGGGCCATCCGGGATAAGACCAAAACCGAATATAAAAATATCTACGACACTTATTTCTCCCTCTCTCCCGAGCAGTGGATCTCCGATATGAAAGACACCGCGCCCATCGTGTCCGTTCTCTCCCGGCTTCTGATTGATTTTCACCGGGCCTACATGGCGCGAAAAAAAGAAAAGGGCCTCCTCGAATTCAACGACATGGAGCACTACGCCCTCTCCCTTCTCCTCGCGCCGGAAAGCACCCCGGGCCGCCCGGTCCGGTCTGAAACGGCAATAGAGCTCTCCCAGCGGTACAAAGAGGTCATGGTAGACGAGTACCAGGACACGAATGGACTGCAGGAGCTCATCACCGCCCTCATCAGCAATGGGAAAAACCGCTTCCTCGTAGGCGACATCAAGCAGAGCATCTACCGCTTCCGCCAGGCTGACCCGGGCATCTTTCTCGCGAAATACCAGTCCTATCCAGAAAGAGAAGACGCCTGCCGGATTGACCTGAACCGGAATTTCCGGAGCGATCCGGCGATCCTGTCGGCGGTGAATTTCATTTTCTCCCAGATTCTCCAGAAGGACCCCTCCGGCAAAGCGCCTCTCGAACTCGTCTACGGCCCGTCGGAAGCGCTCTACCCGGGACGCCGCGCTGGGCCCGCACCTGCCAGCTACGCCGGCGGCACCGTCTCCATCGACCTGATTGACCTGCCGAAGTCAAAAGACGGGGAGGGCGAAGAAGAAGGCGCCGATGTGGACAATATGGAAATCGAGGCACGCCTCATTGCCTCCCGCATCCACGCTCTCATGGAAAGCGGCGGAAAGGTGATGAATAAGGACGGCACCTACCGGCCTCTCGGCTATGGAGATATTGCCATCCTTCTCCGGTCAGTGGAAACGAGAGGCCCCACCCTGCTGGAAGCTCTCCAGGAAGAGGGTATCCCCGCCCGGTGCGACCAAACCGACGATTTCCTCGGCACCATCGAGATCCAGCTCCTCTGGGCCTTCCTCAAGGTTATCGACAATCCCCGGCAGGACCTGGCTCTCACGGCGGTGCTCCGGTCGCCTTTCACAGGCCTGTCGGAAAGCGCGCTTGCCATGCTCCGTCTCAAAGACAAATACTCCCTCTGGGACGCCCTCCAGTCCTCTTCAGAGATTCTAAGCGGCGCCGACGCCATGGCGTGCGTCCATTTCAAGAGCCAGTACAGGAAATGGCGGGCCCTCTCGCGGCAGAGCGGCACCGCCCCCCTCATCGAAGCGGTTCTCGCCGATACGGATTACCTCGCCTACCTTTCGGGCATGCCAGGCTCCGCCTTCCGCCAGGCCCATGTGCTCGCTTTTTACGACATGGCCCGCGCCTGGGACAGTGACATCGCCGGCGGGCTCAATCGTTTCCTTGAAAATCTCCAGCAGATCGACGACAAGAAACGGGCCCTCCGGCTGCCCTTACCGGCAAGTCCCGAAACGGGTACCGTCCAGATCATGACCATCCACAAGAGCAAGGGTCTCGAATTTCCTGTGGTCTTCCTCTCCGCTGCCGGCTCCCGGTTCAATAAGAAAGACCTCTCCCAGATCGCCCTTCTCCACAAAGAAAAAGGCCTCGGGCTCTATCATTTCGACAGGGAGCGGCTCCTCCGGTGGCCTACGCTCTACAGCTGCGCCATCCAGGAAGACATCCGCCGCTCAGGCCTTGCGGAAGAAGCGCGCCTCCTCTACGTAGCTATGACCCGCGCCAGAGACAAGCTCTTTATTACAGGGACCATGAAAAACTTGAACGCCTCTCTCGCGTCCCTCCTCTCCGCCTCCAGCGGCAACGGCGCCATTCCTTCTTACGCCGCGGCGAGCGCCTCATCCTACCTGGACTGGATCCTCCCGGCTGCCGCAAGGAGCCGCTCCGCGGAATCCCTCTGGGACGCGGCAGGCCTCATCCCGTCCTACCGGGATGACGACCAGGGCGTATCCTTCACCTTCACGGCCCATAAGAAAGAAGAATTTCTGAAAGAGGAAGAAAAGAAGGAGGCCCGCGAAGAAGCCAGGGAAACGCCGCCGTCCCTCCCGGCATGGCTCACCGCGGAAAGCGCGCCCCCCGCCTGGATGGAAGACCATTTCCGCTGGCGCTACCCTTACGCGGAAGCGGCCCAGACACCGGCGAAACTTACCGCCACCGCCGCGGTGAAACTCGCCGAGCCGGAAAAAGAAGAAGCCATGCCCTCAGCCCTCCTGGCCGCGCCCATCGAAGAGAAACAGCCCCTCCCGGCAGACTTTGCCGCGCCGCCCGATTTTCTCGCGTCAGAACAAGACGCCTACAAGGGCACCGCCTACGGTACGCTCATGCACAAAGCGATGGAACTCCTCGATTTCCATACCCTCGTAGAAAGCCCCGCTGCCATCGGCGCCGCCATCAAGGCTCTGGCGGAAAAGCACGCCTTCACCGAAGAAGAAGCGAGCATTCTCCTCGGTACCCACAAGGGCCGCCGTCCGGTGGAAGACATCCGGGCCTTCATGCAGAGCACCTTGGGGCTCCTCATGCGCCGCGCCCAGATCGTACGGAAAGAAATGGCCTTCTCCATCCTCCTTCCAGCAAGGGAATTCTACCCGGCCTGCGAAAAGGGAGAAGAAATCTTCCTCCAGGGCGCCATCGACTGCCTTCTCGAAAAAGAAGGAAAGCTCGTCATCATTGACTACAAAACCGACCACGTCCCGGACGGGCAGATCCTGGCGGACCACTACCACCGGCAGCTCCAGATCTACGGAGAAGCGGCGGAAACGATCCTCCAGAAACCGGTAGCCGCGCTCTACCTCTGGTCATTCCACCTGAAAGAAGCAGTGCGCGTCCCCTTCACGAGCCGTTTCCAATAGAAAGGCAGCAAAAAAAGAGAGAATCTCCTGCAAAGGAAATTCTCTCTTTTTGATTGCTCTATTTCATTAGAAACGATACGATGCCGCTGCCGTCCAAGTATCGCTGTCCACGGTGCTGCCTTTCTGGTACGCGTAGCCCAGGGAGAAAGCATAGGCCCCTTTCGAAGCGGAAATGCCTGCCTTCGCGAGGAAGCTTCCTGCGTCAGTCACGTCATAGGCATAGCTGCCCGCCGTAGTGCCGTAAGACACAGTCTGGTCCGCGCTGCGGTCGCCGACGGTCCAGATATACCCGAGGCCCACATAGGGAGCCACCGTCCAGCTGCCGCGCTTGAGGCTTAAGGAATAATCCGCCCCTACCGGGAGAAGGAAGAGATTCTGAGTCTCGCTGTCATAGGAGAGTCCGAGACTCGACGTATAGCTGTCCGTGGTGAGACGGAGGTACCGCACGCCTGCATAGGGCGTAAGGGTGCCGCTGCCCAGGTCGTAATCCTTCATGGCCTTCACACCGAGGGTCCACGCTTCCGTATCGGGTTTCGCCGTGACAGTGGTGCCGTAATTATGCTGGGTCAGATCGTGGCTGCCGCCCAGGTAGGACAGGTCCGCCGCGAGACGATACGCGCCGAGATCTTTCTTCCCGTAGAAGGAAATCCCGAGATACTCCGCGTCATTCTTCGTGTATACGCCGCCATTGACGCCGCTCACATTACCGTCCGCATAGGAGAAGGCAACCCCTGCGGCAGTCCCCTCCTTCTGATACAGGTCAATCCCGGCCACCGCGCCGTTGTACTGGGTGTCAAGATCCAGCGCGCCGCCGTCGAAGCCGAGGCCGTCAATGTCTTCCGTGCTGTGGAAGCCCTTCGCCCATACGTCCTTCTCTGCGGTGTCTTCATGGTTGGCGAGCGCGTCCGCTACAAGGCCTGTCACCGCATAGGTCCCATGCTGCACGCCGCCCGCCTGGGCAATGCCCACCGCTTCATTGTAGGAATCAGCGCCGTTCGTTGCCAAAGTCGTGATGCCGCTGTCATTGGCAGTCGTCGCCGCGATGCCCACAGAGAGGGCAATAAAGCCCGCCAGGCCTGCCGCATTGGATTCGGTTACGCCCGCTCTGACTGTGCCATTATCATCAAGATACTGGAAAGCGTTGTCAAAGGATGTGTTCGCATTAGTCCAGAAGGTAACCTCGCTGTTTGTATTGTCATCTGTAGAATACAGAGACTTGCCCGTATAGGCGCCGCGCACCTGAAGCTTTGCTCCGTCCGCGACATGGAAACTGCCGCCATTCTTGACGTCAACGATGGGAGCTCCCTTCAGTACGGATGCGTCTGCAATGGTCGTGGTGTTTCCCTGTACCTTGACAGAAGCACCATTATCGATTTGGATCTGTCCATTGGAGATAAATGTCGTAGCATGAGTCCCATCTCCGACAGTCAATGCTCCGTTATTTCCTTCTACTTTGGCAGCTACACCACTGGCTGCCTGGATAGATACAACACCGCCATCCTGGTTGCTGGCAACAGACAGTTTCCCATTATTCACATATGTGCCATTTGCTTCTGTACCATTAGCCTTTATCAATACATTGCGCCCCACAATGTTAACATCAATCTTGGTATTTTCTTTGGCAGCGTCAGTTGGATCTTTAGCATCTGGTTTAATCTGGATGGCATTTGTAGCACCTGTAATAGTTACATCGCCCTCTTCAGATTGTACCTGGATATTTGCATCCGCACTGGACTTTCTGACAAAATACATGCCAACAGATTTTTCTGAAGTAATGTTGACACCTTTTCTGCCCTGTAGTACCGCAGAAATATCTCCATCTCCTTCATATACGGGATTAGCGTTACGGTCAAAAGCCATTAAAGCTACACCTTCTTGTGAGGTAACGGATAAGATTCCCCCAGCCGTCAAAGACACCCCTGCTATACCTTTATTTGAATTAATAGATGCCGCAAGAATAGAATGCCCTTTTGTTTGAATATTAATATTTCCCGTAGTCGTAACATCTACGGAAGGCGTAGAGGCTGCAGCCTGTTCATCCTGCAGATTATTTCTCTGTGCCATAATTCCTTGTCCATTGGTGTAGATGTTCAACTCTCCAAGATTATCCAGCTTCACAATACCTGATGACGCGTGAATTCCTTGTGTACCATCTTCATCCTTGGTATCAGTACCCACAAAGACATGATCAGCTGTTCCAATATTGACTTTATCAATATTAGAAAGAGTAATTGTATGATTATTCCACGTAGACAATCCATCATTAACACGGGCATCTGGATTTGCCGTAATGTTCAGGGTCTTTAACTTTTCAATCTGAACATTGCCTCCTGTAGCCATTATCGCTGCATTATTATTCCCCGTATTAGAAGAAGCATTTGTTACTTGAACAGATTCTGAACCATTGCCTGATAATGTCACATTTTGGCTAATACTTCCTGCCGTCTCATAACTCACATCAGTTGTAACATTTGTATCCTTTGTCGGAAAGCTTGCTGCTGATACCCCCCCATACAGTGGGACGAGAGCTGCCGCCGCGAGAACTGCGGCGAGAATTTTCTTTTGGTTTTTCATAGAAATCCTCCCTTTCAAAAAACAGATTTCTGGCAAATGCCAAACCTGTCCCTATTATAGCATTGGAAAATAAGCTGTATAGATATTTGCAAAGATTTTACAATTCAAATAGATTTATTCGTTTCTTTAGAATCCGGTTTCCTACCCACAGTAAATATGACTGCACCGACACAGACTCCTCCACGGCCCGCTCCTTTCCCTCAGAAGGTGCCGCCGCTGGTGATGTACCAGTAGACGAGGGGATAAATACAGAAGAGGAAGAAAATCGTCGTACCCAGAAGGGACGATTCTGCCAGGTCCACCGAGAGGTCATAGAGCTGGGCTGTCATGACCGAGAAAATCGCCGTTGGCGCGGCAGACGCGAGAAGGATGCAGGCGATCACCTGCTGGTTGTCGGTGAAGCATTTCACGAAGAAGTACATGATGAGGGGCATCATAATAAATTTCACCGGGAAGACCACCCAGAGGCGGCGCATGTAGCGCATCGCGCCGGAAAGGCTCGTACCGTAGCCCACAGAAATCATGCCGAGCCAGGCGCTCAGATGGATGAGACAGGAAAAAGCAGTGCCTACCGCAGCCGGCCGGGGTACGTCGAAGTAGCCGAGAGTCATGCCGACGACCACGCCCACCGCAGGCAGCTGGTTCCAGGTGAGAAGCATTTCCCGCACCTTCAGATGGGGCCGCTCGCCCTTTCCCTGATTTTTCCACATGGCGTAATAATACTGGGCCATCGGGAAACAGTAGAGCACAAAAATCAGCACCTGCGGCATGCCGATGAGCTGGATATAGGCGAACCCGGACTCGCCGAAGAGAATGTACCCGCAGAGCCCGGCCATGGTGCCGATATTGCCCATCATGATGGACACGAGGTAGCTCCCTTTCTCCCGGGGATCATCGAAGCGGTGACTCTCAAAAGCGTAAAAATAGAGCACCGGCGTAAAGCAGATGGGCAGTACCGAGAGGGGCAGGAGTACCAGCACCGGATCGAGATGGACCGACCAGAAGGAGATCACTGACAGCGCCGTCGTGACCGGCACCACATTGGTCTTGATGAGGAGCCGCATCCACTCCGGCGAAAGCCCGGCCCGTTTCAGCCACAGTCCGAGCAGAAAGGGGAGAATTATGTCAATAAAAACGATAAGGAAACGGTAGTCTTCCATGGGCAGCCTTCTTTGCATCAATACGAAATAAAGATACTTGTATTATAGCATTCCTGTCCATGGAGGAGCGCAGCGTTCAGCAATGATCGTGAAGAGGAAAGGTGCATCATGGGAGCGGGGCCCGCGGTCTGAGGTCTGAGGCTGGCAGTGCGTCATTAGCGCAGGGCTTGTGGTCTGAAGTCGGAAGTCTGGAGTCTGAAGAGGAAAGCAGAAGGCTCTTTTTATATGCGGCTTCGCCGTGCATGGGCATGAGAAAGCCCAGAGTTTAGAGATGTGAGTTTAGAGGGGCGGCGCGCCGCCTAAAATAAAATGGGCGGCGGGAGTTTTTATATGTAACTTCGCCGTGCATGGTCAGGTTTATCCATTGGGTACGCAGGTTCATCTCCTCTCAGCCTCCTTCGTCGGCAGGCCCGCGGCGCGATATTGGATACCTTTACTGGCCATTTTTTAGCGCGGAGAACGTGACCACTGGCACATTCTCCTCCCCAAAAAGGGGCGAGCCTTAGTTTTTGTCATTTCTGCAGTATGCCTGATTCACGGATGCGCACAAACCAAAAACGGGAAAATGACACCTCGCAGGGCTCCCCCCTCCTGGGGGGAGCTGGCCAAAGGCCTGAGAGGGGCGCGTCTGCGAAGATCGTGGTTTTAAAAGGCAAGTGCATCATTGACAGCAGAATAGACAAAATCTGTCGTAAAGTGGACCACAAGGCTACGGGCTCTGTGTCGTACTTTCTAAAATCCCAGATGGGGAAACTCGATCTCTTAATACCAAAGATCTCTCCACTCTTTCTCGTACTTTTTTTATTTAGAACGATGCATACCGCAGGATATGACCGGTCGAGATGACGTGTAATCCGCATAATCCCAGCCCGTCCGGCATCTGAGTGCCTTTCAAAATTCCGCCGCAGGCGGCACCACCCCTCTAAACTGGCAGCTCTCAGCTCTAAACTTTCCCCTGCTCATGCGGCGTGCATTCGCCCCGCTGCCTGCAGCGTCATTCTTCAGAGCAGCCCCTCTTTTTCGAAAGCCTGGCGGAGATCTTCAATAATGTCTTCTGTATCTTCAATCCCCACGGAGAAACGGAAGAATCCTTTGTGGAACGCTTCCGGGTAGAGGTACTGCCGCTCGTCATCTTCGCCTAAGAAGACGATCAGGCTTTCATCATGGCCGAGGGATACCGCCGAAGTAATCACTTCCAGATGGCTCACGAAGCGGTTGAACGCATCGTGGTCTCCGCGGATGCCGAAGGAAATGACGCCGCCGTAGCCGGGATGCATCTGCCGCGCCGCCACGTCATGATTGGGATGATCTTCCAGGCCCGGATAGGCCACGAACGTCACCCCCGGCACCGTTTTCAGGAAGCGCGCAATGGCAAGAGCGCTTTCATTGATCTGGCGCATCCGAAGAGGAAGCGTCGCCGCGCCGCGGGCGATGAGCCACGCGTTGAAGGGACTGATGGACGCGCCCAGGTTCACCTGCGCTTGGAAGCGGATCTGGTCAAGGTATTTCTTCGGCCCGATGATGGCGCCGCCCAGGGAATCGCCATGGCCGTTGATGTACTTGGTGAGACTTTCCACGACGAAGTCCGCACCCAGCTCGATAGGCCGCGTATTGTAGGGCGAAGCGAAAGTATTGTCCACAGAGAGAAGCGCCCCATTTTCATGGGAAATTTTCGCAATGGCCTCAATATCGGAAATGGACAGGGTCGGATTCCCGGGCGTCTCGATATGGACGAGCTTCGTCCCCGGCGTCACCGCTTTCCGTACCGCATCCAGGTCCGTCGTATCCACGATGGTGGTATGGATTTGAAATTTATGATTCAGCAGCTCATGGAAGAGACGGTACACCGCTACATAGGTGACCGAGGAAAAGACCACGTGGTCTCCCGTTTCAAGCAGGGAGAAGAAGAGCCCTGACAGGGCGCCGACGCCGCTGGCGAGGACAATGGCGTCTTCCCCGCCTTCCAGATCAGCCAGCTTTTCCTGGAGGTACTGCTGGTTCGTGCCGCCGTTTCTCGTGTAGAGCAGCGTATCGGAGGAACTCCAGTTCAGCGTGGATGGATCATACGGCAGGGCATAGCAGTTCGCCATATTGATGGGCGGCTTGATGGCGCCGGTGCCTTTGTCGATGTGAATGCCGCTGTGTACGGCGCGGGTCGAAAATCCTCTCTTCTTTGTCATAGTCTTCCTCCTGATATTCATGAACACCTGAAAACAAAAAGACCCGTCCCCAAAGGACGAGTCACCGTGTTTCCACCTTCATTCACGCGCTTTTGCGCGCCTCTGTCGGTACATGTGTACCGCCGCGCTGTAAGGGGCGTCTCCCCGGCGGCATACTGCCCTGAGGCTTTCTGCTCCCGCCTGCTCCGGAATGCACTTCCCCGCGCAGGGCGCGCCGGTTTCCACCGTCCCGGCTCTCTGCCGCGCCTTGCTGCGTATACTCTCTTCCTTCATCGCATAGTATTGCATTTACTCTATCATCCAAGTTGGACGCTGTCAATGAGAAGCCCCGCATCCTGCGCTATAGAATTACCATATGGCTCCTCTCATTTCCTGCTTTTTTCTTCATGGCCTATATTATGCACATTAAAGCGCACCTGCTGACCAGGGCAGTACACGAAAATTTCTGCCAGAAATGGAACAGTCCCTCATTGACAGCGTCCTCCCTCCGGTGTTACACTGACTTCCAATCGGGAAGAAATTTCCCATTCCATACAAGCGATGACGAGAAAGAGTCAGCAGGAAGAACCGCTCCAGAGAGCTTCCGCCGGTGAAAGGAAGCGCGGCCGCCCTGCCCAAGTGCATCTCTGAGCTTGCAGGCCGATGAGGCCTCCGGGTCCGCCCGTTACAGCGGAAGGGTATGACGGCGTATGCCAAGTACCTTACGAGGCAGACATATGTCTGTAAATCCGGGTGGAACCACGGCCAGGCCGTCCCTTATCTTTGCGTAAGGGACGGCCTTTTTGATTTTCCTGAAGAGAGGAGTTCGCCATGAAAGACTGTTGTCACTGTACCCATACAAGAAATTTCCATTTTTCCTATCATAGACTCAAGGAGCAATCATCATGAAACTAAAACATATTCTTGCCTTTTTCCTTCCTGTTATTGCTGCGGCAGGCGTACTGGCCGGATGCGGCGCCGCTGCCAAACCAGCCTCCAGCGCCGCTTCCGCCGCCCAGGAAATTACTGTCGGCATTAACCCGGGATACAGCGAGGAACTCTTCGACAATGTGATTATTCCCGACGCGAAAGCGCAGGGCCTCATCGTCCATACGAAGGTTTTCTCCGACTATGTGACTCCCAATAAAGCCCTCGCCGCCGGCGACATTGACCTGAATTCCTTCCAGCACGTGCCTTTCCTGACCACGTTCAACCAGACCAACGGCACCGATCTTGTCCCCATCGGCAATACCTACCTGGCACCGCTCCGGCTGTACTCGAAGAAAGTAAAAAACATCAAAGGCCTCAAAGACGGCGCGTCCATCGGCATTCCCAATGATCCCAACAATGGCGGCCGGTCTCTCCTCATTCTGTCCCATCTCGGCCTCATCCAGGTGAAGGACGGAATCCCCGCGACGAAGCTTACTGTGCAGGATATCACCGCCAATCCCCATAACCTGCAGTTTATCGAGTTGGAAGCACCCCAGCTTCCGCGGTCTCTCGAAGACACGGATGCGTCCTTCGTGAACGCGGGCTATGCCAAGGACGCAAAGCTTCCTAAGGACGAAGTGATCGGGGTGGAAGACAATACGAGTCCTTTCGTAAATGTCATCGCTGCCCGCAAGGCGGATAAAGACAATCCAACATACCAGAAATTTGTAAAAATCTTCCAGAGTGAGCACGTAAAGAAATATATCAATGACCACTTCGACGGAGGCCTTGTGCCGGCATTCTGACAAAGATGCCCCGGGCCGGATTACCTGTGAGCAGAAATACTATTTCCAAACCCGTCTATCTGTAGTATAATAAGCCGTTTTCAAAGACGGCTTATTTCGCTGCAGGAGGTACTATGTGGAACCGTTCTGTGATTTCTCTCATTCTTTTATCCTTTGTACTGGGCACGTGTGAATTCATTATGATCGGCATCGTGCCGGATATTTCCGCTTCCCTCGGCGTGTCCCTCACAGAGGCAGGCATGCTCATTTCCTATTTCGCTCTCGCCTATGCGGTGATGACGCCGCTCCTCTCCATCTGGGGCAGCCGCTTCCCGAGATATCCTTTTCTGCTGACGCTCACCGCGTTTTTCGCCGTAGGCAATGCCCTCACCTTGTGGATTGATTCGTATGAAATGCTTTTATGGGACCGCCTCTTCCTGGCATCCCTTTCAGGCGTCATGATTTCCGTTTCCACCACCTTCGCCCCGGACATTGCCCCGCGGAAATACCTTCCCTCGGTAATGGCATGGATCTTCGCGGGATTTTCTATCGCCGCCGTGGCCGGCGTCCCCCTTGGGACTCTCGCTGCCCGGATTCTCCCATGGCAGTGGATTTTCGTCGTCATCGCCATCATCGCCGCTGCCAATCTTTTCCTCATGGCCCATGTTCTTCCAAAGATCTGCGCAGAAACAAAGTCTGTGAAGATTTCCGAAGAATTTTCCCTCCTGAAGGATCCAAGAATTCTTCTTTCCTTCTTCGCCGGCCTCTGCGCCCTGGCAGGCAACTACACCTGGTATGCCTATGTGACGCCCCTGCTCCAGGAAACAGCAGGCCTTCCCGCAGGATGGCTCAGTCCTTTCCTCTTCCTCTTCGGCGGCATGACCATCATTTCCAATCTGGCCAGCGGCAAAGCGGCCCAGCTTGGGGGCATGTACAATCTCTGGAAAATTCTCGCGGCGGAAACGCTGGTCATCATCGCACTCGCTTGTACCATATCCCACCTGTGGACCGCGCTCTTCCTGATCCTCCTGCTGGGCATCTTCATTTACATCCACAACGCGAGCATGCAGATTTATTTCCTCCGCATTTCGGCGCTGTTCCATCCGGGAACGACCCTCATGGCGAGCGCTCTCCTTCCTACAGCAGCCAATCTGGGGATTTCCATCGGCACTGCCGCAGGGAGCGTCACCGCCTCTGCCGCAGGCCTGGCGTATACACCGCTCCCGGGAGCCTGCTTCATGGCGGCTTCTGCTCTTTCCATCTGGTACCTCATGC
>CAUBUJ010000017.1 GCA_958439155.1 uncultured Veillonellaceae bacterium | reverse complement strand
GTAAAATATATAGCATACATTTTTTACATCTATGGCACAGCTTATTTTCCGGCTGTGCTCTCAGAAGGAGAGGAGAATGGAAGAATGAAAAAATTATTTGCCTGTATGCTCATGCTCTGCATGATGGTTGTGATGGCGGGCTGCGGAGGGTCCCAGAGTGCCCCGGAAAAGTCCGGCAGCAAAGAACCGGTCAAGGTTTCTCTCGGTATGCTCCGCCTCACCAGCAGCGCCCCCCTCTTTATCGCCATGGAGAAAGGCTATTTCAAAGAGGAAGGCATTGAGATTGATCCCCAGTGGTTTGACGCGGCGCAGCCTATCGCTGTGGCTACCGCTTCTTCCAAGGTCGACGTAGGCGCTACAGGCATTTCTGCCAGCCTCTACAATATGGCCGCCAAGGGACAGAAACTCTACATTGTAGCTGACAAGGGCCGGGAAGAAAAAGGCTATTCCTCTTCCGCCCTTCTGGCGAATACCGACGCCTACGCAGGAGGGCTCAATTCCATTGAAGCACTCAAGGGAAAGCGTATCGGCATTACCCAGAAAGGTTCCACTTTTGAATACATGGCGGGACGGCTTCTTGAGTCCAAAGGACTGTCCAACGCGGATGTGACGCTTGTGCCTCTCGGCAAGATTTCCGCCGTCATGGCAGCTCTCCAGAGCGGACAGATCGACGCGTGCATCCTGAATGAACCGAACGTGTCCAAAGTGCAGCGTGAAGGCTACGGCAAGCTCATTACCCAGGTGAGTGATGTGATTCCTTACCAGACTTCCGCCGTATTCTATTCCCCAAGCTTTGCGGAAAAGAAGGATGCCGGCGTCCGTTTCATGAAAGCTTACAACAAAGCCTGCCAGTACTACTATGAAGCAGTCGTGGAAAAGAAAGATCCTGCCCGTCTGGATGAAATCGTAAAGATTATCGCCAAACATGTAAAAACGCCGGAAGAAGATATCAAACTGGGACTTCCCTACATTGACAAGAATGGCGTGCTTCTGGCCAGTGATATCGATACCCAGATCCAGTGGTACAAATCCCACGGCCTGATCGATGGAAATCTGAAAGGCTCTGATGTGGTAAACGGTTCCTTCCTTGAAGAAGCTATGAAGAAATAATACAATGATGGTAGTCGCAGTTTCCCCGAGTCGTCACGAAGCGCTGTGGCGGCGCGGGGAAATTTTTATTGGATGGAGAAAAAATGAAACTTGTCATTGAACATGTGAATCAATCCTTTCCTTCCGGGAAAGGAAAAACCTTATCCGTACTGGAAGATATCAATCTGACTTTGAACAAGGAAGAATTTGTCGCCCTCGTAGGCCCTTCCGGGTGCGGGAAGTCGACCCTTCTCAATATCTGTGCCGGCCTTCTTTCCCCCACTGCGGGCAAAGTGAAATTTACCGGCGTGGAAGCGGGAAAAGAGCCGCGCGTATCCATTGTATTTCAGGAGACAGGGCTCATGCCGTGGCGCAATGTATATGACAATATCGCTTTCGGTCTGGACGCAGGCAAGGTGCTTCCGAAGGACCAGTGGAGGGAACGGATCAGCCATTATATTCATCTGGTGGGTCTTTCCGGATTTGAAAAAGCCTATCCCCACCAGCTTTCCGGAGGCATGCGCCAGCGCGTAGGCATCGCAAGGGCCCTTGCGGTGAGCCCGGACCTCCTCCTCATGGATGAACCTTTCTCCGCTCTTGACGCACAGACCCGGATTATCATGCAGGAAGAACTGGTTTCTCTCTGGGAAAAGACGAAGCTAACCACCCTGTATGTAACCCACAATATCCAGGAAGCGGTCATGCTCGCCGACCGGGTGGTGCTTCTTTCCCGCCGTCCTGGGAAAATCAAGAATATTCTGGAAATCAAAATTCCCCGGGCGGACCGGGACAAACCGGAGCACGCGGAAGAAATCGCCGAATTTGTCCGCCTCATCTGGGACCATATCAGCAAGGACGCGCGGGAAGCCATGACGGAGGTACATGCATAATGGGTGAATTTGAAGTCAGAAATAAATTGAGCCGGTGGCAGAAGAAATATTCTCCCCTGGTTTCCCTCATTTCCGTATTCGTTCTTCTTCTCATCTGGGAAGGAATCTGCCGGAGCGGCGCCGTATCTTCTCTCTTTCTGCCGGCGCCTACACAGATTATAGGCGCTCTCATCGATATGATCCGGGAAGGGGAAATCTGGGAGAGTCTGGCGGCCAGTCTTTACCGCATTATTATCGGGTTTGCCCTGGGCGGTATTTTCGGCCTCGCAGTGGGTCTTGTGACAGGTACATCCGCACTGGCAGACCGCGTGGCCAATCCCATTGTGAATGCGCTCTATCCGATTCCAAAAATCGCCCTCCTGCCGCTCTTTATTCTCTGGCTGGGCATTGGGGAACTTTCCAAAGTGACGATCATCGCTCTCGGTGTCTTCTTCCCTATCGCCATGAATACCTATTCCGGCGTCAAAAATGTGGATCCCCTCCTGATTAAAGTGGCGGTCAGCTTCAACGCAGGATGGATCTACACCATGCGCTGCGTAGTGCTGCCTTACGCCCTTCCCATGATCTTCGCGGGCCTGCGCATCGCCGCGGGGACTGCGCTCCTTCTCCTGGTGGCGGCGGAAATGATCGCCGCGGAAAAAGGGATCGGCGCCCTTATCCTTCATTATGGCGACCTCATGATTACAGACCGGCTGATGGCGGGCGTCATCGTTCTCTCTGTACTGGGCCTCCTATTCAGTCTCGCTCTGGAATGGCTGGAAAAGGTGCTGGTACCGTGGAGCAAAACCCATTAATCCTTGTTTGTATAAAAAAGAACGGACCTGGCGGGCCCGTTCTTTTTTGCAGAAATGAAAAAGCCGCTCTCTCTCCTGCGGAGAGGAACGGCTTTCCATGAAATCTGCTTTCTTTATTTCTTCGCTTCGGTCTTTTCCGTCTTGCTCTGCTTCTTCTCCTGGAGATACGCGGTGTCTACACGGATCCAGCTGTTGAACAGCTGGGAGCAGAAATCATTGGCATTTTTCTTCGTGGTCATCATGGAAATCTCCTCCTTCTATGGATTATGAGACGGCGGATCATCAGATCCTTTATCTGTAATTATCATAATGCGGCGTCTCCATTCCGTCAATAGATATCTTCTTAAGTTCTGAATTCAATATATTCCCATTCTAAAAATTCATGCATAGAAAAAAGGATGACCGGAAGCCATCCTTTTTTCTATGAAATTCTGTGGGAGCCGCATAGAGGATCCAAGGCCGTTACAAGGCCATGTACGCATCAAAACGGGGCTCTGCCGTCCACTGTCCATCAGGACCGATAATGCCCCATTTGCCTTGGATTTTGACGCCGGCACAGCCGTCCTTGAAGAAAAGCGCTCCTTCCGGCGGCTCTGCGAAGGAAATGGCTTCTTTCCCTGACATATCCAGGTAAACCCAGCCATTTTTCGTTTTCGCAGGGAAAAGACCATTGCCTTCTATGCCGATATTCCGGTAAGCCGGCGCGGCAAGGATCGTTCCATCAGGCCCTGCAAGACCCCATTTCCCTTCTTGTTTGACGGCAAAATACCCTCCTCCAAGATAAGTGATCTCATCATACATAAAGGGCAGCACCGGCTCTCCTGCAAAGGTCAGCAGCCCCCAGTCTTTGTTTTCATTCCTTGCAATGACCAGGTTTTCCTTTTCCAGCGGGATGAGCCGTCTGTATTCGGTATGAATGGTATACTGGCCGGAAGGCGCAATCCATCCGAACCGGCCGTCTTTGAAGACAAGGATGCCTTTCTCTTGTGCAGGATAGACGTGATCCAGCGCGGTAGAGGCGATGATTCTCCCTGTTTTGTCCAGGTACCCCCGTTTGACTTCCGTATCCGTTGCCGTTCCGTCATACCAGCCGTCATACCACCAGGGCCCCCACATGGGCCATCCCCAAGCCCAGGGATGACGGTGCCAGCGGCCCCATCCCCATCCCCAGCCGATGCTGATGGCAGGACGGACTCTCCGCTCCACCACTTCTCCTTCCCTGTATTCTGCCAGGCCCTCTTTGAATGGAAAAATCTGGTCAAAATCTGCGTGAAAAGCGATGGTGCCGTCCGCTTTCGCGTAGGCTTTGCCGTCTTCCGTGACAACCCCTGCCAGGCCTTCGCTCATGGGAGTCAGAACCTGCTTAAAACGGGGAGAAGCGGTGACTTCCCCCTTCTGATTGATAAATCCCCAGAGTTTTTTCTCATTCTGCACTGCCGTGATCCCTTCCGAGAAGACAGGATGCACCGCGCGGTATACGAGAGGCACCGCCGCATGGCCGCCTGCGTCTATGAATCCCCAGCGGTTGTCCTTTTTCACTGCCAGGAGTCCGCCGCTGAAGAAAGGGCCTGCCTCATCATACTGGAAGGGAACGATGACCTTGCCCGACTGATCGATGACGCCCCATTTCTGATTCTTTACCGGCGCGGCGCCGCCAGAAAAGGGACGGGCTTCGCTGTAGACCGGAGCGACCTCACTGCCGTCCAGCCGGAGATAGCCATATTCTCCATCCCGCTTCACCACGGCCATTCCTTCCTTGAAATCGGAAGCTTCGTCATACACATAGGGAGACAGGGCGGTGCCGTCTTCCTTAAAGAAAGCGATCTTCTCCTTCTCATTTTCCACGGCCAGTGTCCCTTCCGTCCAGGAAGAGCGGTGCACATAGGATACAGGAATGACAACCTTTCCTTCCCGGTTGTAGAACCCCCGGAATTTTCCCTGACGCACTTCGATCAGGTTGTCCCTGCCGGGCATGCTCTCAAGATCTTCATGGAGGATGTCCTTGTCGGAGAGGCTGACAGCAGCAGCGTCAAACCGGGCAGGAATGACCAGATGCCCCATGCGGTCGGAAACGCCCCATTTCCCATTTTCTTTGACTGCTGCCGCAAAAGAGTGGGGAGTTTCCCCCATTTCTGCCGCAGCGGCTCCATTCCAGCAGGCAAGTGCCGCTATCAAAAGCGCTGTTATCTTTTTCATCATACCGCCTCATTTCCAATCTTTCTCTGCCGCAGAAGCTTCTGCGATACCTGTCATATTCTTAGAAATTTTTTCATTTCTTCTATTATACCACTTACTGGCAGAAGTGCTTACTATCAGATAAGAACAGGCAGTCATCCTTCGGGCGCTCTTCCCTGCAAGGAAAATAGTCATCCTTTTCCGGACATAAAAAAAGAGCATGAAACCCATGCTCTTTCATTTCTCTTATTTATTGAGGCGTTCTTTCAGCTGTTTGCTGACTTTGAATGCAGCGGTTCTTGAAGCGGGGATGGTGATCTTTTCCTGCGATGTGGGATTGATTCCTTCTCTTTCCTTGCGTTCCCGTACTTCGAATGTGCCGAAGCCGATGATCTGGACTTTTTCGCCTTTGTCAAGAGCGGCAGTAATCACGTCAAGGACTGCTTTTACGGTCTTTTCCGCGTCTTTCTTTGTAATTTCCGCTTCCTGTGCTACTGCTGTAATCAATTCCGTTTTGTTCATTCTAAAACATCCTCCTTCAAAATTGTCAGGCAGACTTCTCTTCCAAAGCGATGCGCTCTGGGAAATAGACCCGGCCGCAGGAAAGTTCCTCACCGGCCCCTCCCTGGTATGAGTCATGGTGCGTTTCTATGAATACCAGCATGGCAGGAAATTCAATGATCCTCATCAAGAATTTCCTTCTCCACAGCCATGAGAGCCTCCGGTGAAATTTCATCGGGCTCCCGGCCTTCTTTCCTGCATGAATCTTCCAGACGGCGGAACCGCTCTGCGAAACAGTCGTTGAAACGGCCCAGTGCCAATTCCGGATCCACGCCCATAAGGACGGAAAGCCGGACAGCCTGGAAAAGCATTTCCCCTGTGAGGAGCTCTGCCTGACGGTCACTACCATGAGCCCCCGCGCTTTTTTCCATGCGGGACAGAGACTTTGCGAGGCGGCTCCGGATATCTTTCCAAAGCATCGGCGGCTGCCTGCATATAGAACTCACTTTCTTTTGCATTATACACGCAAAGAGTAGACTTGGCAAGCTTCGAGAAAGCCCGGAAAGCAGGTGTTTCCTTTTCTTTTCCCTGATTTTGCGTTCCTCCCAGGAGCCGAGAAGAGACGCCGTTTCCTCAGCGGTGAGGCTGCCGAATACGTAGGGATGACGGCGGATCATCTTTTCTGTGATTCCGTCTACTACGTCCTGCATGGTGAAGAAGCCTGCTTCTTCCGCGATCCGCGCCTGGAAAACGACCTGGAAGAGTACGTCTCCCAGTTCTTCCTTCCAGTTTTCCCGATCTTTCTTTTCGATTGCATCCACCACTTCATACGCTTCCTGGATCAGGTAGGTCCGGAGGGTCTCCGCAGTCTGCGCCCGGTCCCAGGGACAGCCTCCTTCTTCCCGGAGCGATTTCATCACATCCATCAGGGGCTTCATTGTAAAAGAAGAGCCTTTCAAAAGAATGGCCCGGTCAGGATCGAGCAGGGCATACCACTCCCCTTTTTCTCCGGGAAGGGCCGACGCGCCCAGAGGCAGCCATTTTCCGGCACCGCGGGACAGGTTCCACAGAAAGATTTTGGACGTTCCGTCATAACAGGAAAGGAATTCCTCCTGGAAACGGGCCCAGTCACCGCCGTCTCGAATGCCTGTTGCAATGACCGGCGCCGTCAGCATGGGAGGCAGATCCGCCAGAGAAGAGACGGGCTTTACCGTAAATCCTCTTGTTTCGTCCAGTCCCGCTTCTTCCAGTATACGCCAGTCCATATTACGCCTTCTTTTTAAAAATATCTGCCGCGTCAATGAGAGCAGCCAGTTTTTTCCCGATTTTCGGCATGCCTGCCACGTCTTCACTGCGCACGGTATGGGTGAGCACCACGGCAGCCCCATACACCACAACACCGGCCAGAATGGCGAGCATCGTCGCCAGCGTATTGCTCTGGAGCGCCGGGTAAGCCAGATGGTACACGCCGAGTACGGCAGCGCCCATGCAGCCGGCCGACACAAAGCAGCGGAGGGTATGGATGAGATCCATTTTGTACTTCATATAGCGGTGAAGAAAGTACAGATTGAGCAGGGCTGCCACGCCGAAGTCCGCGTTGGTCGCCCAGGCGGCGCCGAGAACGCCCCAGCTGGGAAGGGCGGTGAGATTCCAGGAAAGAACAATTTTCACGCAGGCGCTCACCACCATATTGATAAAAGGAATGGCTGTCTTTCCCATTCCCTGGAGTACGCCTGTGGTGACTTGCTGCACGCCGAGAAGGAATACGCCGAAACTCATAACCGCGATGCACGGGCCTGAATCAGGAGTGGCGTAGAGCATCGCCGAAATCGGCGTGGCAATGACGCACATTCCCATAAAAGACGGCACGGTAATCACATTGGCCAGCCGCATGGCTACGTCTGTACGGCGGTAAATCACATCATGATTCTTTCTTGCTACCGCTTCCGAAATGACAGGCACCAGGCTTGCCGCAAGAGAGGCTGTCAGGATGGTAGGCATATTGACGAGGGCGGTCGCCATTCCCGTAAGATAACCGAAGAGCGTCGTCGCTTCTTCTACGGAAAAGCCCGCTGCCTCAAGGCGCTGGGGCACAATGAACAGGTCAATATTGGACACGATGGGAAGCATAATATTGGCCAGCGACACCGGGACAGCGAGTACGAGGAGACGCTTGATAATTTTCCAGGTAGAGTCGGGAATGATGGACTTGTCCCGGCTTTCCCGCATTTCACGGCGCCAGCTTCTATTTTTGTAATAAAAATAGAGCAGCACCAGAATCCCTACAAAAGCGCCGGGCGCCGCGCCGAAAGTGGCGCCGGCCGCGCCGTATTCCAAACCATAAGGAATGAGGAATACCGCCAGTCCGATCATGGTGACCACCCGCACAAGCTGTTCCACGATCTGGGACACCGCGGTAGGCGTCATGCTCTGAAGGCCCTGGAAGTAGCCCCGGAGCGTAGCGAGAATTGTCGCCAGAAGAATCGCCGGAGACAGGGCAAGGAGCGACCAGTACGCCCGGGGATCGCGGATGATGCCGCTGTCTACGAGCCACTGGGCACCGAAATAGAGAAGGCCGCTGAAGAAAAGCCCTGTCGTGGTGAGGGCCATCATGGAAATATGAAAGACCCGCTGCCCGCCAAGATAGTCGTGGACCGCGTTCTTTTCTGCGACCATAATGGAAATCGCCACAGGAAGACCTGCTGACGACACGGCCAGGCAGAGCAGGTAAATCGGATAGGCCATCTGGTAGAGGCCGATTCCTTCCCCGCCAAGAAGACGCGACAGATAAATCCGACTGAACGCGCCGATAAATTTCACGATAATTCCAGCGACCGTCAATATGAGAGCGCCCTGGATAAATGTATTTTTTCGCATGATTCCTCTCAGAGTGCAGGATGGGTCCCGCTTTTTTCTTTGTGAATTTCCTGCAGAAATGCGGTGAGCCATTCCACAAGGTCACCTTTGACCGCAGCTTTTTTTATTCTAACACGCATCGGCCGGCTCGGCAAAACGCGGAGCTTGGCCAGATACTCCGGCGGCAGATCCATCATATTCCACCCTTCGATTAGATCTGTATCCGCCCAGATGAGCTGGACACTGTCTCCGTCGCTTACAATGCTGCCGATGCCGAGCTGTCTCGCCAGTGCCCGGAGCCGGGCCGCCGCGAAGAGCCGCTCCACCGGGGCAGACGGTGTGCCGTAGCGGTCAATCACTTCATCGATGAGATCTTCCACGTCCTTTTCCGAGGAAGCCGCCGCGAGGCGCCGGTAAATCTCAATTTTCTGGTCAGGCTTTTCGATATAGCCGTCATCGATGTAGGCATTCCTGGAAAATTCAATCACCGTATCAGGGAGTTTCTTCGGCAGCGGCTTATGCTCCTTTTCTGCCTTGAGCCGCTTGATGGCTTCATCCAGCATGGAGCAGTACGCCGCGAATCCCACAGCGGCAATATTGCCATGCTGGGCGGCACCGAGAAGATTGCCCGCACCGCGGATCTCCAGATCCCGCATGGCGATTTTAAAGCCTGACCCGAGCTCTGTAAATTCCCGGATCGAGTCCAGCCTTTTTTCCGCCACCTCCGACAGTACCTTGCCCCGGCGGTAGAAGAAGTAGGCCCTGGCGATTTTGTCCGACCGCCCCACCCGGCCGCGCATCTGATACAGCTGGGACAGCCCCATCCGGTCCGCGTCATAGACGATCATCGTATTCGCATTGGGCTGGTCCACCCCGTTTTCTATGAGAGTCGTACAGAGGAGAATATCATATTTTCCTTCATAGAAATCAAACATGATCTGCTCCAGCTCGTCCCCGCTCATCCGTCCGTGGGCAATCGCGATGGAAATATCCGCAGGAAGCAGTGACCGGAGATGAGCCGCCATGGCGTCAATGGAGTCGATCCGGTTGTAAATGAAATAGGTCTGTCCGCCCCGGGCTTTTTCCCGGAGGATCGCTTCTGCCGCGATTTTGTCATCGTATTCTGTCACATAGGTCTGGATCGCGTGGCGGCCTCCCGGCGGCTGGGTAATGGTCACCATATCCCGCACCCCGGTGAGGCTCATATGAAGCGTTCGCGGGATTGGCGTCGCCGACAGGGTCAGCACGTCAATGGCGCTGTCCCGGGATTTCCACTTTTCTTTCTGCACCACGCCGAAGCGCTGTTCCTCGTCGACCACCAGGAGGCCCAGACGGGCGCTTTTGATCTTTTTGGACAGGATTGCATGGGTCCCAATGAGCACGTCCAGCGTCCCCGCTTGAAATTCCTTCAGAATGGTTCGCTTCTCTTTGGGCGTGCAGAACCGGTTTAACACGGCAATATGAACGCCGAATGCTTCCATGCGGGAGGCAAACGTGTTGTAATGCTGCTGGGAGAGAACCGTCGTCGGCACGAGGACCACCGCCTGACGGCCGGACATGACGCATTTGAAAACTGCCCGCATAGCCACTTCTGTTTTGCCGAATCCTACGTCGCCGCAGAGGAGCATGTCCATAGGCTCCGGTTTTTCCATGGCCCGCTTCACCGTCTCCGCCGCTTCCAGCTGGTCCGGCGTTTCCACATAAGGGAAGGTATCTTCAAATTCTCTCTGCTCCGGCCCGTCTTTGTCAAAGGCTATGCCCGGAGTAATTTCCCGCTTGGCGTAGATTGCGAGGAGCCGTTCTGCCAGTTCTTCAATGGATTGTTTGGCTTTGCTCCGGATCTTGTCCCAGGAAGCGCCGCCCATTTTGGAAAGCACCGGCGACTGCCCTTCCGGACCAATATATTTTTCGAGGGTGCCGATCTGCTCCATAGGAAGGTAGAGCTTGTCCCCGCCGGCGTACTGGATCGTCATATAATCCCGGCGGGTCCCATCGAGCTCCACCGTGCGCATGCCGATGTACCGTCCGATGCCGTGGACCTGCTGCACCACATAATCTCCCTGGGAAAGTTCGGAAAACGCACGAATCTGCTGCCCCTTCCCGGAGGATTTAAACCGGCGCCGGATCTTGGCATGTCCCAGAATATCCCCTGCTGCGTAGAGCATGGTCTTCATCTGGGGAATCTCAAATCCTTGACTGAGAATCCCTTCTGTAAATGTGACCGCTCCCGGCCGGGGCTCTTCCGAGAGAGGAATCTGTCTTTCCCGAAGTACTGCCCCGATTTCTTCCTGTTCTGACGGTTTCGCCGCGGCAATGACCGCCTGCCAGCCCTGGGCAAGGCGGTACGCCAGATCATCGCAGAAAAGGGGCATCTGCTTCTGGAAATTGGTGACCGTCTGTCCTTTCCACATCAGTTCCGTCTGGAGGGAGAGGCCGGGAAAACTCCTGTGGAGCAGGGAAAAGACGAGGCTTCCTCCCCGCCGCTTTTGGAAAAGGCCGGCCCATTCCCCGGCGCGTTCCCGGTTGGCCCGTTCTTCCCGAAGGTACCGCTTGAGTTCTTCTTCTCCCCGCTGGGGTTCATCAAAAATGACGAGCCCTGCAGGATACTCTGTGAGAGAAGCCATACCTGCTTCGGCGTGAAGCGGAAAAATGCTGATTTCCCCAAGGCTCTTTATGGAACGCTGGTCATCTTCATCGAATTGGCGGAGGCCGTCAATTTCATCATCAAACCATTCAATGCGGTAAGGGTGTTCTTCATTGATGGGGAATACGTCCACAATATCGCCGCGCGCCGCGAAATGGCCGCGCCGTTCTACCTGGTCGGTCCGTTCATAGCCGCAGTCGGCAAGCCTTCTCAGAAACGCGTCCCGTTCGATCCGGTCTCCCTGGCGGAGCGAAAGGCTTCCCGAGCGGAGCGCGGCCGGATCAGGAAGAAACTGGGCCGTTTCCACCGCTGTAGCCAGAATCACGGCCCGCTTCCGGTTCAAAATGGCGGAAAGCGCTTCCATCCGCTGAGAAAGCATTTCTGTTCCTGTAAAGGTGACCGCAAAATCCGCGCTTTCCACCACAGGAAAAGAAAGAATATCGGTCAGACCGAAAAAATGCAGGTCTTCGGCCCAGCGGAGAATCTCCTTCCGAGAAGGAACAATTACGACCACCGTTCCATCTGCCGGCGCAAGGGCCTTTGTAATCCACGCTTTCTGCGCGCCGTCAGCGCCGCAGATCATCGCCGCTTTTCGGCTGGTCAGGGCGTTTTGGACATCCTGCAATATCCCGTCCTTCTGGAGACGGCCGGTCAGATTGTTTTGAAAAACGCCTGCGTCCGTGCTCACTGTGCTTCCTCCTTTTCCTCAAAAGGGCCTGCCTTTTTGACCGCGCTCTCTCCGTGAAGGGCCCTGATCCGGTCTGTCAGGGACTCCCCGCGCCAGATAAAATCCGGGGCAATCTCTGCAAGAGGCACCAGCACAAAAGCGCGGTCCCAGAAATACGGATGGGGCAGCCGGAGAAGCGCGCTGTTTCTCTCTTCGCTGCCGATGATCAGATCCAGATCAAGCGTCCGCGGTCCCCAATGGACCTCCCGCTTCCGGCCATTCTCCTCTTCCACCGCCAGAAGGCGGCGCATCAGTTCTTCCGGCTCACCGTCCCAGCCGGCACGGATCACCGCGTTCAAAAAAAGAGGCTGGTCTGTCTTTCCCCAGGGAAGGGTTTCATACAAAGACGACCGTGCCAGGATGGCGATGCCCCGCGCTGTAATCCCCGCCAAGGCGGCTGACAGGTACTTCCTGCGGTCTCCCATATTGGATCCCAGTGAAATATAATATTCTTTCATCGTTTCTTTTCTATTGTGACGGACACATCACGGAGAACGCCCGCCACAGGCGCTTCCGGCTTATGAACAGTGACGGTCATGCGTTCCACGTCTGGCCATTCTTCCATGACCGCATCCAGAATCTTGCCGGCAAGCCGCTCAATCAGCGCGCACCGGTCCCCTTCCATAATGGACCGGATCCGGTCATACACTGCGGCGTAATTCACAGTATCTCCCAAAGCGTCGCTCCGGGCCGCTTTTCCCAGATCAAGAAAGAGATCGGCATCTACATAGAAGCGCTGGCCAAGACGGGCTTCCTCGGGCAAAACGCCGTGACGGCCGTAAAAAGCCATGCCTTTCAAAGAAATTTTATCCATGCCGTCCCTCCATGAGAGCGTCTGTCATGCGGACCATGCGGCTCACCATGCGCACGTTGTGAACCCGCACCATAGCGGCGCCCCGCTCCTGTCCCCAAAGACAGACCGCCCCGGTTCCCTCATCCCGTTCCTGGGCGGGAAGGTCCAGAATGGTACCGATAAATCGTTTCCGGGACGGCGCCAGAAGCATGGGATAAGGAAGCGCCGTAAGTTCCCGGAGCCGGCGGAGAATCTCCATATTCTGCGACCCGGTCTTGCCGAATCCTATGCCCGGGTCGAGCAGAATCCGGTCTTCTCTCACCCCATGGGCAAGGGCTGTTTCAATGGAACGGGAGAAAAAGTCCTTGATGCTTTCAATCAGATCTTTTTCGTAAACTGTTCCTTTCTGGTTGTGCATCAGAATGACCGGCACGCCGTATTCCGCCGCCACCGAGGCCATTTCCCCGTGGTCGTACTGGAATCCCCACACATCATTCAGGATATGAGCCCCTTTGGCAAGGGCCGCGTCAGCCGTCTCATAGTGGTAGGTATCCACCGAAATGGGAACGGAAGCCTTTTCCAGCACAGCCGGCAGAAACGAAAAAAGCCGTTCTTTTTCTTCCTTTCCGGTGAGCGCCGCCGCTCCGGGCCGGGTCGATTCTGCCCCCACATCCACCAGGTCTGCTCCGTCTTTTTCCATATCCAGAAGATGAGTCGCCGCGGCGGAAGCGGTGTTCCAGAGACCGCCGTCAGAAAAAGAATCGGGCGTCACGTTCAGCACGCCCATGACAAGCGTCTTTTCCCCTATGGACAGGGACTTTCCATCCTTCCAGCGGTATACCCTTTTTTCCATGTCTTCCTTCCTTCCCGATGGATGAAACAAGAAAAGCATTGGCACCGGATCCGGCCCAATGTTGCCTGCATGAGAGCATCCAGGAGAAAGAGAAAATCCTCCCGGAGGCGTTACTGCTTTATTATACTACGATTCTGAGCGGCGCAAATAAAGATAGAATAAACAGCACAAAAAAAGCGGCATCCGCCGCTTCTCCCGGCGATACGGCGATTGAGGAGTATCACCGCACCGCATCCGAATTGATAATCAGGGAAATAATCATCAATTTAGACCCAGGAAATCTTCCTGTTATGGCATTTCCTCCATATGTTACTATTATACGCTAAAACCATAAGATGTCAAGAAAAGGAGGATTTCTTCAGGGGAAATTGTGCCGCTTCCCCCGAAGAAATAAAGATGATTTACATCCAGTACTTCGCCGCTCTCTGAAATAAATACACACAGCAGAGCGCCCCGTCAAGAAGGGATTCCCCCCGCTCCATCACATCTTTCCACTGGATCACGTAGAAGGGATCTTTTCTCTCCCGGAAGAGCAGGGAAAGCCCTTCCTGAAAGCACCGGTCTCCCCTTTCTTCATAATGAAGGATACGCCCGCACCGTGCTTCTGCTTTCATATAGGAATCTTCCAGATGACCGGCATAGGCAAAAATTTTCGCCAGTTCCTCCATGGAAGCACTGATGAGCATGCCTGTCTCCCTGATTTTTTCCGGCCCGTCTGTCCCGTATAGGGAAAGCAGCCGTGCCATATCTTTCATGCCGCCCAGGAGGGTGTCGGTCTGCTCCACAAGGGAAACCGCCGCCTCTCCCCCTTCTTCCAGGAAGGCATGCCGCCCTTTTCCGCAGAGAAGAAGCGCCTGTTCCCGTCCTTCCCTGCGCAGGCGGCGCAGCGCTTCATACCCTTCTTCAGGCGGCCTCTTTTCCTGGAGCACCTCATGGAGAATCTCTCCTCCCCTGGCGCAAAGTTCCCCTTCTTCTCCCAGTTTCTCAAAGAAAAACAATTCTTTCCGCTTCATTGGATTCTCCTCTCTATACGGCAGCGGGATGCATGTATCTATTATACCCCTGGCCCGTGAAATCCGCATTGACAGCAAAGGCCCGATTTTTTACACTGGAGAAAAACCTGCACCCATTCATGCTCCCCGCGCAAAACGGGATCCATGGAGGATCTTTTTCAAGGAGGTCATGCCAATGAAAACCATCCGGGCCATTCACTTTTATGGAGACAGCCTCACTGCCGGTTACGGCGCCGCCCCCTGTGACGGCTGGATCAGCCTTCTTTCCCGAAACCATCCGGATACCGCCTGCTACAACCATGGCGAATGCGGCGCCGGCCTTTCTGAGATTCTCAGCGCAGCAGAAACCATCCTGTTCTACCCCGCTCCGGGAGAAGCGCTTTTTCTCATGGGCGGCACCAATGATATTTTTTCCGGTCTCCGCCGGAGCGTTCTCGAAGAGCGCCTTAAAGAGGGGATTCACCGCTTTCTCGGACAGATTCCCCTCTATGTGGGCATTCCTATTCTGCCTGTAAAAAGCGCCATTGCTGCAGGATGGCTCAGCCAGTGGAATTTTGAAAGCGCCTGTGAAGACCTTCTCTGGTATGGGGAGCTCATCCGGCATCTGGGAAATACCTGTCATTTCCCTGTGATTGATTTCCAGAGGCAATTTCCCCGGGAGGAAAGGTACTACGCCGACGGCACCCATCCCAATGAAAAAGGGTATGCCCTCTTTGCGGAAACGGCGGAGAATGTACTTCCGTTCCTCCCGGGACAGTGACGGGCTACTTCTTCCGGTACACCCAGGCGCCGAAAAGAAGCTGTCCTTTCTTTTCTTTTTCGTGAATGCCCTGAAGCTCCGGGGAAAGACCTGGGAAAAGACTGGCCAGGGACGCCATGGCCTTGAAATATTTCACGGCAGCCCTGGTCCATACTTCACCGGCAGCCATAGCGCAGATGCCCGGCGGATAGGCCGCCGCAGACTCCAGAGCGATTTCTCCGGGAAGCTTGCCGAGAGGCTTCCAGACCCGGTCCCCCCGGACGAAGGCGTCCTTCGCCGCCCGGCCGTTCATGGCTCTCTGTATCCTGCCTGTTTTGCCAAAAACAGTGCGCATCCCTTGGAGGGCTTGCTCTTTCTGGATGGCCCCATCCAAGGCACGGCACAGTTCCTGCAGTGTCATACCGTCATAAAAAGAAGGATATTCCCTGGTGAGCCGGGGAAGCGTATCCCCAAGGAGCGCGTTCCGGTCATAGTCTTCTTCAAACTGGGCCAGTGCTTCCACAAGGCAGTCCCGTTTCTCCCTGCTGTCTCCCGGTTCTGATAGAAAGAGCACTGTGTAAAACCCGGATTTTTCCGGAACGATGCCCTGTTCTTCCAGGTATCTGGCGAGCACTGCGCCAGGGATGGCCGGGCCTTTGTCTTTTTTTTCCCATGAGCCAGGCGTCACGAGGAGCACCTTGCACGGATCCAGGAGATGCTCTCCCGCTCCAATACCGGCCATGCCGTGCCAGTCCTCTCCCGGGGAGATTTCCCAGCATTTCCTTTCTGTGAGGAGCGCGTCCTCCTTCCAGTCCACCCAGGGCCGGCCGCTGATCCGGGAAGGACCAAAGGGATGGATATACCGGCACCGGGCAAGGATATCCCGCCGGAGAGCGATGGAAAAGCGCGCCGCCTCTTTCCAGAGGGCGCGCCCTTTTTCTTTGTGAATGGACGCGTTCATTTCAAGGCCTGCCAATAGCGGCATGCAGGGAGAGGTGGAAATGTGGGACAGGTATGCCCCTTGAAAGACATCATCAGGAACGCGCCGGTCCTGCGGCAGGTGACTGTCCTTCCGGTGAATCTGGGAGGTCTGGGAAAATCCGGCCAGCTGCTTATGCACCGACTGGGTCACGAGAATCCCCGGATCCTTTTTTCCAAGAGAAAGGGCCAGCGGATTTTCTTCTTTCATCAAAGGAATCCATGATTCATACCCGGCCCAGGCACCGTCAAAGAGAATGTAGTCGCAGAGAGGCCCCAGTTTCTTTACGATGGTTTCCGCATTAGCAAAAATGCCGTCATACGTGGCCAGCTGCACGCAGGCAAGGCGGAAAGGCCGTTTTTTCCGCGCCGCCTTGGGAGACGCAGCCTTTGCCATGCGGCGGAGCGCTTTTTTCCCGGGAAGCTTTGCCAGCCCGCCGATGACACCTGCCCTGTCCCACACGGTTTTGAGATACACTGGAATCGCCCCGCACTGCTCGATGGCCCCCTGGTAGAGGGATTTGTGATGGTTTCTGTCGAAAAGCACCAGGTCTCCCGGCGCAAGAAGAGCGGCGCAGCAGATGCGGTTGGAACCGGACGTACCATTCAGGACAAAGTATGTCCGGTCTGCGTGATATACCTGGGCAGCGAGGGCTTCTGCTTCCCCGCCGGGCCCGGTATGGGAAGAAGGATCCCCGACGGCGTCATCCGAATCGGAAAGATCTGTCTGAAAAATCCCCTTCCCAAGGGCACTCACAAAAATCTGTCCCTGGATTGTTTTTTCAAAAAAAGCGCCGCTGTGATGACCAGGGGTTGCAAAATAGAGAGGATGCCCTGCTGCCCGGGAGAGAAGCTGCGCCGTGAAAGGAGGCAGCAGGGACATTTCATACGCCGCCGCCTCCCGGCTGACCGCAGATGGCAGATCCTCCCAGTCCTCACAGAACAGGACCGGTCCTTCTCCGAGCTTTCCCATCCATCGGCGGGCTTCTTCCCGGGAAATGACATACGCTGCTGCTTCTGTGAGTCCTTCCGTGAGCGGCACAAGACGCCAGCCTTCCAGATGGGAAAGCGCCTTTTCCGCCATATGTGATACTGCTACCGGCAATCCATGCATGTTGATTCTCCCTTTCCGAAGTCACCGAGACATTCCTTTTCTCTGTAAAAATGAGACGTTCTTTTTCTCATAATGAATGTATTGTATGACAGAATCGAAAAGAAAAGCAAGGGATGGAGGAGCGCCATCCCGCAAAGACCATCCTTCTCCTCTTTCCCCCGGAGCCAGTCCTCTATTTTCCCTTGGTACCTTGTATAAAAGAATTCATCAATGCTCCATGAGATATTCCTTACAAAAGAGGTTATAATAAAAATCAGGGGATTTCCCGCTTTTAATGCGTATTCTTTATGACATACAGGAGGATCCTATGGCACTCATGACAGAAGGATGGAAAAATTTACTTGTTTCCAATGAAAACGGTATTGTAACGGTCACGGTCAACCGGCCCAAGGCAATGAACGCAATCAATATGGCCCTTATGGTGGAATTGGAACAGTTCTTCAAAGGACTGCGCAATGCACCAGAAGCAGACGTAGTCATTTTGACCGGCGCTGGAGAGAAAGCGTTCGTCGCCGGCGCCGACATCAAGGAGATGGCCGCTATGGACTCCGTATCGGGCAGGAACTGGGCCCTCATCGGGGAAAAGGTGACATCTCTCATCGAAAAGGCGCCGCAGCCCGTCATTGCCGCGGTGAATGGCTATGCTCTGGGCGGTGGCTGTGAATTTGCCCTGGCCTGCGATTTCCGCTATGCTTCTGCGAATGCCAAATTTGGCCAGCCTGAGGTCAAATGGGGCATCAACGCCTGCTTCGGCGGCACCCAGCGTCTGATCCGCGCTGTCGGCCCGGGCATAGCAAAAGAACTTCTCTATACGGCCCGCTTCATCGACGCGGCGGAAGCGCTCCGCACGGGGCTGGTCAACCAGGTCTTCCCCGACCAGGCTTCCCTTCTGGCAGCCGCCCAAAAAACGGCGAAAGAAATCCAGCAGAATGGAAAAACAGCCGTGCAGTTTACCAAGCTTGTGGTCAATGCCGGACGGGATGTGGACATTGACACAGCGATTTTCCACGAAGCCCAGTTCTTCGGCCTCTGCTTCAACGATCCGGAACAGAAAAAGCGCATGACCGATTTCATGAATAAAAACAAAAAATAAAACCGTCAGAAAAAGGCTCTCCCATGGCGAGGAGAGCCTTTTTTGATCCTGGTATCCAGCGGAAATTTTTATTTCTTTTCCTCCTCCCCGCTGCTGAGGAAACGCCGCTTCAGCTGGCCGCAGGCCGCCTGGATCTCATCCCCCATCTGGCGGCGCACAGTGACGCTTTTCCGGTTTGCTTCAAGGATTTTCTGGAACCGGGCGATCTGGTTGCCGCTGGGCGGATAGAGCCGGATATGCTCCGTTCCGTTCACCGGGATTAAATTGAAATGGCAGGTCATGCCCCGGGTGAGACGGCACAGTTCTTCCGCGTTCTCATTGGACGCATTGATCCCGTCGATCAGAATGTATTCAAACGTCACCCGCCGGCCAGTGGTTTTAAAATAATAGGCCGCGCTGTCCATGAGCGTCTGCAGCGGGTACTTCCTGCTTGTCGGAAGGATGCGGTTCCGGATCTGATCATTCGGCGCGTGCAGGGAAATAGCGAGCGTGATAGGCAGTTTCTCATCAGCCAGTCTGTAAATATTGGGAACGATCCCGCAGGTGGAAATGGTGATGCTCCGGTAGGAGAGCCCCAGGCCGTCGCTGTTGTGGCAGAGATGGAT
>CAUBUJ010000016.1 GCA_958439155.1 uncultured Veillonellaceae bacterium | reverse complement strand
TGGAGGATCGCGTCCAGCGCGGCCGCCTGCGCGGTCGTTCTGGGGAATCCGTCCAGGATCCATCCCTTTTTGCAGTCATCCTGAGAGAGACGTTCTTTCACGATGCCTACGGTCACGCTGTCCGGCACAAGAGCGCCTTTGTCCATGTAGCTCTTGGCTTCTTTGCCCAGGGGCGTCCCGGATTTGACCGCAGCGCGGAACATGTCGCCTGTGGAAATCTGGGGAATCCCATATTCATGGATCAGCTTTTCCGCCTGGGTTCCTTTGCCGGCGCCTGGCGGTCCCATTAATAAGATATACATGTTTGTACTCCTTATTTGATAAAGCCCTGGTAGTGGCGGTTCACCATAAGGGACTGGGCCTGTCTCATTGTGTCAAGGGCAACGCCTACCACAATGAGGAGAGCCGTGCCGCCGAAGTATACGCCCTGGATGCCGGTGAGGTTTCCGATGAAGTTCGGAAGAATCGCGATAATCGCGAGGAAAATCGCGCCGGTCAGTGTGATCCGGGTGAGAACCTTGTCCACATAGACCATGGTGGGCTTTCCGGGACGAATGCCTGGAATAAATCCGCCGTATTTCTTCATGTTGTCCGCCAGGTCCTGGATGTTGACCGTAATGGCGGTGTAGAAATAAGTGAAGATCATAATCAGGAGGCCGTAGCAGATCGTATTCGGCCAGGTGCCCCAGCTGAAGAAGTTGGCTACTGCCTGTACCCATCCTACATGGACAAACTGCGCCAGTGTAACCGGCATCATCAGAATGGACGATGCGAAAATGATGGGGATCACGCCGGCCTGGTTCACCTTGAGGGGAAGGAAGCTGTTGTGACCGCCGTACATTTTACGGCCGATGACGCGTTTGGCATACTGGATGGGAATGCGCCGCTGGCCTTCATTGACCTCGATGACCACCGCGATCATAACGAGGGCGATGACGAGGAATACAAGGCACTGGAACGGACTGATGGTCCCTACTTTGAGGTAATCAATGATCGTTCCGATGGCGTCAGGGAAACGGGCAACGATACCGGCAAAGATGATCAGGGAGATCCCGTTGCCGATGCCTTTTTCCGTAATCTGTTCACCAATCCACATGAGGAGGCATGTGCCTGCTGTGAGGATGATGCAGATGAAGAGTACATAGAACCAGCTGTTGTCTACAAGAGCATTGTTGATTTTCAGGCCGTAGGACATGCCGAAAGCCTGGATGAATCCAAGGCCTACGGTGCCGTAACGGGTGACTTTCTGAATTTTCTTGTAGCCCTCCTGTCCGTCTTTCCGCCATTCTTCAAAGGTAGGAACGACAGCAGTGAGGAGCTGCATAATAATCGACGCATTGATGTAAGGGGTGATGCTCATGGCAAAAATGGAGAATTTGCTGAGTGCGCCCCCTGCGAAGAGGTCGAGGAAACCGAAAAGGTTTCCCGCAGAAAACAAACTTTCAATCACGGATGCATCAACCCCCGGGACCGGGATATGTACGCCCAGCCGGAAGATGATGAACATGATAAAGGTGAAAATGAT
This sequence comes from uncultured Veillonellaceae bacterium, assembly GCA_958439155.1. Classification (GTDB taxonomy): domain Bacteria; phylum Bacillota; class Negativicutes; order Veillonellales; family Dialisteraceae; genus UBA1822. Next base: position 18,424 of record CAUBUJ010000016.1, on the reverse strand, counting down.
GCGATCCTTCAATTCCTTATTGGCTAAAAGGGTTTCGAGGATGGTACTCATTTTACTTCACCTCTGCTTTTCCACCCGCTGCTTCAATTTTCTGCTGTGCGGATTTGGTGAAGCCCTGCGCCTCAACGGTCAGAGACTTTGTCAGTTCACCGTTTCCGAGAATACGAACGCCGTCCAGGACGTTTTTGAGAATGCCCTTTTCAATGAGAGCCGGAGGATTTACGAGATCTCCGTTTTCAAAAACGTTGAGCTGTTCTACATTCACTACAGCATACTGTTTTGCCAGTACATTCTTGAATCCGCGTTTCGGAAGACGACGGTACAGAGGCATCTGGCCGCCTTCAAAACCAGGGCGTACGCCGCCGCCGGTTCTGGCGTTCTGGCCTTTCGCGCCGCGGGTGGACTGTTTGCCCATGCCGGAGCCGATGCCGCGGCCTACGCGACGTCTGATTCTTGTGGATCCTTCTGCCGGTTTCAGTTCATGCAGTTTCATACGTAGCACCTCCTTCTATCAGTTATGTTCTTCAACAACCACCAGATGGCGTACTTTCTGAAGCATGCCTTTAATCTGAGGGGTCAGTTCCTGTTCAACAGTGGAATTGGTTTTCTTAAGGCCCAGTGCCTTAATGGTGGCAATCTGCTCAGGTCTGGAGCCGATCACGCTTTTCTTGAGGGTAATTGTAGCTTTGCTCATGATCGTTCTCCTGATTATGCGTTGTAAATTTCATCAAGGGACTTGCCGCGCAGCGCTGCTACGGTGCGTGCATTTTCCAGCTTGGACAGAGCGTCGAGGGTCGCTCTGACCATATTGATGGAGTTGTGGGATCCGAGGGACTTGGTGAGGATGTTGCGGATGCCTGCCAGTTCCAGTACCGCACGGATCGGGCCGCCGGCGATAATGCCGCAGCCTTCTGCTGCCGGTTTCATGAATACGCGGCCTGCGCCGTAGGTACCATGAATTTCATGGGGAATGGTGCCGTTCTTTGTCGCAACGGTGATCATATTCTTCTTCGCGTCTTCCACGCCCTTGCGGATCGCTTCCGGCACTTCAGCAGCTTTTCCAAGGCCTGCGCCGACCTTGCCTTTTCCATCGCCTACTACTACGACAGCAGCAAAGGAAAAGCGGCGGCCGCCTTTAACAACTTTGGCAACCCGGTTGATGAAAACAACGTTTTCCTGCAGATCGGATTCCTGTTTTTCAAATCTTGGCATGTGCTTTTCTCCTTTAGCTTAAAACTTCAGGCCGCCTTCACGGGCGCCTTCAGCCAGAGCTTTCACTCTGCCGTGATAAATGTAGCCGCCGCGGTCGAATACTACGGTTTCAATGCCCTTTTCGAGCGCTCTCTTTGCTACGAGCTTGCCTACTTCAGCAGCTGCTGCCGCATTGCCGCCGTAAGGGAATTTTTCTTTGATTTCCTTGTCATTGGTGTTGGCCGATACGAGAGTGACACCTTTTGTATCATCGATAATCTGAGCGTAGATGTGCTTCAGAGAACGGAATACATTGAGACGCGGACGCTCTGCAGTACCGGAGATCTTCTGACGGAGACGGAGATGGCGGCGAACCACTGCATCTCTGCTTGTATTTTTAGCCATATTTCGTTACCTCCTGCCTTACTTTGTTGCGCCGGTCTTGCCAGCCTTACGACGTACATGTTCGCCAGAGTAGCGGATACCCTTGCCTTTGTACGGTTCCGGTTCACGCCATGCGCGGATTTCAGCGGCGACCATGCCGACCTTTTCCTTGTCAGCGCCGGATACGACGATCACGACGGAGGAGGGGGTGCTGATGGTGATGCCTTCCGGCGGTACGACTACGACCGGATGGGAGAAGCCCAGGGTCAGATCCAGGTTCTTGCCCTGCATCTTGGCATGATAGCCTACGCCCTGGATTTCCAGTTTCTTTTCATAGCCTTCGGTGACGCCGACGATCATGTTGTGGATGAGGGTGCGGGTCAGGCCGTGAAGAGAGCGTTCTTTAATTTCATCATTGGGACGGGTAACGAGGATTTCGTTTCCTTCCATGGTGATGGTCATTTCTTCATTGAGTGTGCGGGTGAGTGTCCCTTTCGGACCTTTTACGGTCACGGTATGTCCGTCAATCTTGACTTCCACGCCTGCCGGTACCGCAATTGGTTTTCTGCCGATTCTTGACATGTTGTTCCTCCTGCTTACCAGACATATGCGAGAACTTCGCCGCCAAGACCTTCCTTACGGGCCTTCTTGTCGGTCATGATTCCCTTGGATGTGGAAATGATGGCGATGCCCAGGCCGCCCAGTACGCGGGGAAGATCTTCTTTCGCCGCATAGACGCGCAGACCCGGCTTGGAAATTCTTTTCAGGCCTTTGATGACCTTTTCACGGTTGGCGCCGTACTTGAGAGAAGCGCGGAGCACTGTGTGGCCGTCAACTTCGACCTGTTCACAATTTCTGATAAAACCTTCGTTCTTCAAAATTTCGAGCACAGCCGCTTTGACTTTAGAAGCAGGCATATCTACTTTTTCATGATATGCATCGTTCGCGTTACGAATACGGGTAAGCATATCCGCAATCGGATCGGTTGTTACCATTTATAAAATCCTCCTTCCAAAATATTACCAGCTGGCTTTTCTTACGCCCGGAATTTCACCGCGGTAAGCCAGATCACGGAACTGATTGCGGCAGATGCCGAATTTGCGCATATAGCCATGGGGACGGCCAGTCAGCTTGCAGCGGTTGTGCAGGCGCGTCGGGGATGCGTTGCGCGGCAGTTTGGACAGCGCTTCATAGTCGCCGGCTTCTTTCAGAGCCTGACGCTTGGCTGCGTATTTCTGGACTGCGAGTTCTCTTTTCTTTTCGCGTTCCAACATAGACTTCTTTGCCATATTGTCCTCCTCGTTATTTCTTGAACGGCATGCCGAATTTGACGAGAAGTTCACGGGCTTCTTCATCGGTCTTTGCCGTGGTGACTACGATAATATCCATACCGCGGATCTTATCGATTTTTTCATAATCGATTTCCGGGAAAATCAGCTGTTCTTTCACGCCGAAGGCATAGTTGCCGCGGCCGTCAAAGCTCTTGTCGCTGATTCCGCGGAAGTCGCGTACACGGGGAAGTGCAACGTTGATGAGACGGTCAAGGAATTCATACATTCTATCGCCGCGCAGTGTCACTTTGCAGCCCAGGGGCATTCCTTCACGGATTTTCCATGCTGCAAGAGATTTTTTCGCTTTGCAGATGATCGGCTGCTGGCCGGTGATGGCTGCCAGATCGGATACTGCCGCGTCTACAGCCTTGGCATTGGTGGTCGCTTCACCTACGCCAATATTGATAACGATTTTTTCCAGCTTCGGAATTTCCATCGCGTTCTTGTAGCCGAATTTTTCCTGCATTGCGTTTCTGATTTCTGCAGTGTACAAATCTTTAAGTCTGGACATAGTTTCCTCCTTCCCTTATTACTTTGCTTTATCGAGAAGAGCGCCGCTCTTTACAGCCGCTCTTACGTAAGATCCATCGTTCTGCTGAATTTTCTTGATACGGGTCGGTTTCTTCGTTTCCGGATCTACGATCATCACGTTGGATACATGGATCGGAGCTTCTTTGGAAACGATGCCGCCCTTCGGGTTTGCCTGGGTCGGCTTCATGTGCTTCTTGACAATGTTGACGCCTTCTACGACAACGCGGTTCTTGTCAGGCATAGCCGCCTTGATCTTACCCTGTTTGCCTTTATCTTTACCGGCGATGACAACTACGGTGTCTCCGGTTTTTACGTGTAAATGGCTCATCACGTACCTCCCTTAGAGTACTTCCGGCGCAAGGGACAGAATCTTCATGAAATCTTTTTCACGGAGTTCTCTTGCTACCGGTCCGAAAATACGCGTTCCAATCGGTGTCTTGTCGTCCTTAATCAGAACTACTGCGTTTTCATCGAAACGGATATGAGAGCCGTCAGCGCGGCTGATGCCATTCACGGAACGAACGATAACGCCTTTTACAACCTGGCTTTTCTTGACAACGCCGCCTGGTGTTGCATCTTTAACAGTGCATACAACGATATCGCCAATATTGCCGCTCTTGCGCCAGGATCCGCCCAGGACTTTAATGACCAGGACACTCTTTGCGCCGGTATTATCTGCAACGTTGAGTCTGCTTTCCTGCTGAATCATCGTGCCTATCCTCCTATATTCTTTCTATGTTAATTCTGACGGGCAACGATTTTTTCCACTCTCCAGCGCTTGTCATGGGACAGCGGGCGGGTTTCTACGATGCGGACGGTGTCGCCGACACGGCATTCGTTATTTTCGTCATGTGCCTTGAATTTGGTTGTGGTATTTACAGATTTGTTATAGAACTTGTGGGGAACCTTGCGTTCGACAGCTACGACAACGGTTTTGTCCATTTTGTCGCTGACAACGACTCCCTGACGCACTTTGCGCAAATTTCTTTCTTCTGCCACGGTTAGATCCTCCTGTATTCGTTATGCCTTCTGGGCAGCTTTCAATTCTTCCTCACGCTGAACGGTCTTGATCCGGGCGATTGTTTTCTTTACTTCACGAATACGCGCAGGATTTTCAAGCTGACCGGTAGCGAGCTGAAAACGGAGGTTAAACAGTTCTTCCTTCAAGCCGGCGACTTTGTCGTTCAGTTCGGCAGTGGAGAGGTTGCGAATTTCATTGACCTTCATTTTTATTCACCTGCCACTTCTTCATGACCTTTAACTACAAACTTGGTTTTGATGGGCAGTTTATTGCCGGCAAGACGCATTGCTTCTTTGGCATCTTCCATCGGAATACCTGCCATTTCGAACATCACGCGTCCCGGCTTTGTGACTGCTACCCAGTATTCAACGGAGCCCTTGCCGGAGCCCTGACGGGTTCCAAGAGGCTTTGCGGTAACCGGCTTGTCCGGGAAAATCTTAATCCAGACCTGGCCGCCGCGCTTGGTGTAGCGGGTCATAGCGATACGGGCCGCTTCGATCTGGCGGTTGGTGATCCAGGAGGGTTCCAGTGCAACCAGGCCGTATTCGCCGAATGTTACTGTATTTCCCTTATGTGCTCTGCCTTTCATACGGCCGCGGAACTGCTTGCGGTATTTTGTACGTTTCGGAATTAACATTAGGAATCACTCCTTTCCGTGGTTCTCGCTCTGCGGTCGCCCCGTCCTTCCCGACGGTCGCCTCTGCGGCCGCCTCTGCGTTCACGACGGTCGCCGCGGTTCTTGTTGTCGCGGGTATTTTCGTTTTCCGGTACCATTTCACCAGGCGCAACCTGACCTTTGTAGATCCAGACTTTGACGCCGATGGCACCATAGGTGGTGTGTGCTGCAGTTACGCCGTAATCAATGTTGGCGCGGAGGGTCTGCAGCGGAATGGAACCTTCACGGTAGCTTTCAGAACGGGCAATTTCAGCGCCGCCGAGACGTCCGCTGACGGAAACTTTGATGCCCTTTGCGCCGCAGCGCATGGTTCTGCCTACTGCCTGTTTGATGGCGCGGCGGAAACCGATACGTCTTTCCAGCTGGGAAGCGATGTTTTCCGCGACGAGGATCGCGCTCATGTCGATGGATTTGATTTCAAGAATGTCGATGTCAACATCTTTGTCGGTGAGAGCGGTGAGGGCTTTCTTAATGTCTTCAATGCCTGTGCCGCCCCGGCCGATGACCATGCCCGGCTTCGCGGTGAAGATGGACAGTTTGATTCTGCCATTGACGCGCTTAATGCCGATCTTGGCAATGCCTGCAATGAACAGGTGCTTTTTCAGGAATGTGCGGATCTTTGCGTCTTCCACGAGAAGAGCAGCATAGTCCTTTTCTGTGAACCATTTGGAATCCCAGTCATCGATTACGCCTACGCGAAGTCCATGCGGATTAACTTTCTGACCCAAAACGTTTCCCTCCTTTTACTCTTTCTCAGCAACTTTAACCGTAAGAGTGCTGGTGCGTTTCATAATCGCGAAAGCCTGTCCGCGGGAACGTGGATGAACACGTTTCATGATTGGTCCTGCATCTACATAGGTAGTTGATACATACAGTTTGTCGACGTTCATGTCGTTATTGTTTTCAGCATTTGCCATAGCGCTTCTCAGTGTCTTTTCCACAATGGAGGACGCAGCTTTCGGGGTCTGGCGGAGAATTGCCAGCGCCTCACCTACGTCTTTGCCGCGGATGACATCGATCACAATGCGTACCTTACGAGGCGAAATGCGGATGTTTCTTGTAATTGCTTTGACTTCCATTTTCGATCCTCCCAGGATTACTTGCCGCCAGCGGCCTGAGCGCTCTTGTTATGGCCCTTAAAGGTACGGGTCGGCGCGAATTCGCCAAGCTTGTGGCCGACCATATCTTCGGTGATATATACCGGTACGTGTTTTCTTCCATCATGAACCGCAATGGTATGTCCTACGAAGGACGGCAGGATGGTAGAAGCACGGGACCAGGTTTTTACTACTTTTTTATCGTTGGCAGCGTTCATAGCGTCAATTTTCTTTTCAAGGGAAAATGCTACGAAAGGCCCTTTCTTGACAGATCTGGACACTTTTACTCCTCCTTATCTTACTTGCGTCTCTTAACAATCAGCTTCGTGGATGCCTTCTTATGTTTACGGGTCTTCACGCCGTATGCAGGCTTGCCCCACGGAGTCACAGGACGCTTGCGGCCGACAGGAGCTTTGCCTTCGCCGCCGCCATGCGGATGGTCATTCGGGTTCATGGACGCGCCGCGGTTAGCCGGTCTTACGCCGAGCCAGCGGTTTCTGCCCGCCTTGCCGAGGGTGATGTTTTCATGATCATCATTGCCTACGACACCGACGGTAGCGCGGCAGCGGATGTGCACTCTCCGGAGTTCGCCGGAGGGCAGACGGAGCAGGGCATAGTCGCCTTCCTTCGCCATGAGCTGTGCGGTTTCGCCAGCGGACCGAACGAGCTGGCCGCCCTTGCCGATCTTCAGTTCCACATTGTGTACGTTGGTACCAAGGGGAATGTTGATGAGAGGCAGGCAGTTGCCCGGTTTAATATCAGATTCAGCGCCGCTCATAACCACGTCGCCCACTTTGATTCCCTTCGGAGCGAGGATGTAGCGCTTTTCGCCGTCTGCATAGTGGAGCAGCGCGATGCGGCAGGTCCGGTTCGGATCGTATTCAACAGTTGCGACCTTAGCGGGAATGTTGTCCTTTGTACGCTTGAAATCAATCACTCTGTACTGACGCTTATGTCCGCCGCCCTGGTGACGCACTGTCATTTTGCCGGAACCGTTGCGGCCACCATGATTGTGCAGAGGAGCGAGGAGAGATTTTTCCGGCTTGACTGCAGTAATTTCATCAAAAGTGGAAACGGTCATCTGACGGCGTCCAGGGGTATACGGTTTAAAAGATTTGTAAGCCATTTATATTGCTTCCTCCTTACCTATTAGACCCCTTCGAAGAATTCAATCGTGTCGCCCGCTTTGAGGGTAACGATTGCTTTCTTCCAATCGCTGCGGCGGCCCTGATAACGGCCCATACGTTTCAGTTTGCCTTCGTAGCGCATTGTATTTACCGCTTCAACTTTCACTTTGAAAACTTCTTCCACAGCCTGGCGGATCTGGATCTTGGTTGCAGCGAGCGGTACGCGGAATGTATATTTCCCCTCTTCCATGAGAGCGGTCGTTTTTTCTGTGATAATCGGTTTCACGAGGATGTCGCGTGCTTCCATTATGCGAGTACCTCCTCAATCTTTTCTACAGCACTCTTTGTTACGAAGAGCTTGGTGTAATGAACGAGATCGTAAATATTGATCCCTTCCGTAGCCATTGCCTTCACGCCGGGAATGTTCCGCGCGGAAAGAATGGTATTGGCAGCTGTTGCGTCGCCGTCAACGATGAGAGCCTTGCCTTCGCTCTTGAAAGCAGCGAGCATCTTCACGCAGTCTTTTGTCTTGGGCGCTGCAAAAGCGATGGTGTCGAGAACGACCAGTTCACCGGCGCGGAGCTTTTCAGACAGGGCAGACTTCACTGCGAGCTGGCGTTCCTTGCGGTTCATGGACTTCACATAGGATCTGGGGGTCGGTCCGAAGATCGTGCCGCCGCCGACCCACAGAGGGGAGCGGATGGATCCTACACGGGCACGGCCGGTGCCCTTCTGTTTCCAGGGCTTCTTGCCGCCGCCGCGTACAAGGCCTCTGGTCTTGGTGGCATGGGTGCCGAGACGTTCGTTGCTCATCTGACGCACCACTGCCCGGTGAATGACTGCTTCGTTGTAGTCTACGCCAAAGACGCCGTCATTCAGTTCGATTTCGCCTGCTGCCTCGCCGGCGATATTATACAGTGTTACTTTCGGCATTACTGTTCCTCCCTTACTTATTTGACAGGCTTAACGGTGGCCTGTACCATGACGAGACTTCCCTTAGGTCCGGGAATTCCGCCTTTAACGAGCATGAGATTGCGTGCGGTATCAACCTTGACTACCTGGAGATGCTGCACAGTGACTCTTACGCCACCCATCTGCCCCGGGAGTTTCTTGCCTTTAAATACCTTGCCGCCGCCGCCGGACATACGAGCGCCGAGGGACGCAGGCTGACGATGATTCTTGGAACCGTGGGATTCAGGTCCGCGCTGGAAGTTGTACTTCTTAATTGTGCCGGCATATCCCTTGCCCTTGCTGGTTCCGATAACGTCTACAATTTCACCTGCAGCGAAGATATCAGCAGCCAGAGTTTGGCCTACCTTGTAAGCAGATACATCATCCGTTCTTACTTCACGGAGATATTTCACAGGAGCCACGCCTGCTTTTTCAAACTGGCCCTTGACCGGCTTTGTGAGGCTCTTTTCCTTCACAACGCCGTAACCGAGCTGAATCGCGTTGTATCCGTCAGATTCCACGGTCTTTACTGCGACAACCACGTTCGGCGTGGTTTCAACTACAGTAACCGGAATGAGGTCGCCGTTTTCAGCGAATACCTGAGACATTCCTACTTTTGTTCCCAAAATAGCTTTAGACATTTTCGCACCTCCTTACGCTTTTACTTCAATGCTGACGCCTGCCGGGAGTTCCAGTCTCATGAGAGCGTCTGCGGTCTTCTTGGACGGGTCGAGGATGTCGATCAGTCTCTTATGCGTGCGCATTTCAAACTGTTCGCGGCTGTCTTTGTTGACATGGGGGGAACGGAGAATGGTGTACACATTCCGTTCGGTCGGAAGCGGAATCGGTCCGGATACTCTGGACCCGGTTCTCTTCGCGGTCTCCACAATTTTCGCCGCGCTCTGATCGACAGCTTTGTGATCATAGCCCTTCAGACGAATTCTGATTTTTTCCTGTTTTGCCATTAGATAAACCTCCTGACGTTCATTTCCAGAATGAACTGCTCCGTGGAAATTCCCCTGCTCTGCAGGCCACCTTCCACTTCATAGTTTAAGGAAATACGGCACTTCTCAAAACAACCCACCCGGCTGTTTCTTTTTTCTTTTGGAAACCTCCGGTATTTTGATCGTTCCATACTTCCTGAATTCGGGCTGCCGCTTACCGGAGCGGCGGGAAAACCGTTTCTTCCGATGGGCGCGGAAGAAATGAGCTTCCCGCAGCTTCGGTGATGGATCACTTTCTGCGAGCCCGGCGCGGGATGAAAGCTTCTGGAAACCGCTTCCATTCGTCACGCAACGTAGAATATTATACCAGTTCGCGCAAGGTTTGACAAGAAATCCCGCCGGTAAAGAGCGATTCAATAGCGGTTTTATTATAAAGTTTTTGTAAATTATTTTCTATATATTTCCTCATGCTGATCATTTGCCGACAAGAATGGGAGAAAAAGAAGCACGCCCCATGAGAGCAGTGTCAAAGGTCTGCGGTCTGAGGCCGGTCGGTGCATCATTGGTTTGGAGTCTGAAGTCTAGAGAGGAAATAGGAAGAACTTCTTTATATGCGGCTTCGCCGCTTGGACGCTATCCGTTTTCAGCCATCACCTTTCAGCGAAGGAGCAGCAATTAGCTGTTAGCTGTTAGCTGTTAGCTGTTAGCTGTTAGCTGTTAGCTGTTAGCTGTTGGCTGTTAGCTGTTAGCTGTTGGCTGTTGGCTGTTGGCTGTTGGTTTCTAATTTTCTAAAAAATTCCGCCGCCCATACAACCTGAGGCGGCACCACCGCTCTGCGCTTTGCGCTCTGAACTCTGCGCCCCGCCGCACATGACACACATTCTTCAGAAGTTCACCCCCGGCAGCCTGCCGCCGTTGGACGCAAGGTATCTCCACTCTTCTCTGTCCATTTTTATTACATAAAGGCTCATACACCCTGTGTACCGCCGGTCGATATGACGGCAGGCGGCGGTGTACCATCTGCCAAGAATTGCCGCTTCCCTCCCATTCCATCCGGCCTCCGGATCATAAAATTTCCGCCGAAGGCGGCACCACACCTCTAAACTGGTAACGCTCAACTCTTACCCCCGTTCCTAGGAAGCGCCGCACGCCGCTCCGTGCCGCAAGAAGCATCTCCCAGGGCACGAAAAAAGACATCCCTTGCGGGATGCCTTTTCTCTATGTCATTCCAAATTATTTGGAAATCTTTGCTACAACGCCTGCGCCTACGGTGCGGCCGCCTTCGCGGATAGCGAAACGCTGGCCTTCTTCCATGGCGATCGGGGTGATGAGTTTTACGCTCATTTCTACGTTATCGCCAGGCATGCACATTTCGGTGCCTTCCGGCAGGGTGATGTCGCCGGTTACGTCGGTGGTTCTGAAGAAGAACTGCGGACGATAGCCGTTGAAGAACGGGGTATGACGGCCGCCTTCATCCTTTGTCAGGACATAGACCTGAGCGGTGAATTCGGTATGCGGATGTACGCTGCCCGGTTTTGCGAGTACCTGGCCGCGTTCGATGTCCTTACGGTCAATGCCGCGGAGCAGGGTGCCGATGTTGTCGCCAGCCTGTGCCTGGTCAAGGATCTTGCGGAACATTTCTACGCCGGTTACGACGGTTTCTTTCGGCTGATCCTGGAGACCTACGATTTCAGCTGCGTCGCCGACTTTGACGGTACCGCGTTCTACACGGCCGGTAGCTACGGTGCCGCGGCCGGTGATGGTGAATACGTCTTCGACCGGCATCAGGAACGGCTTATCGGTGTCGCGCTTCGGGGTCGGGATGTAGTCATCTACTGCCTTCATCAGGTCTTTAATGGCCTGTACGTACTTCGGTTCGCCGTTGAGAGCGCCCAGTGCGGAGCCAACGATGATCGGCACTTCGTCGCCGGGGAAGCCGTATTCGGTGAGGAGATCGCGGACTTCCATTTCAACGAGGTCAATCAGTTCCGGATCGTCGACCTGGTCAGCTTTGTTCAGGAATACGACGATAGCCGGTACGCCGACCTGCTTTGCGAGCAGAATGTGTTCGCGGGTCTGCGGCATCGGGCCGTCAGCTGCGGATACGACGAGGATTGCGCCGTCCATCTGTGCTGCGCCGGTGATCATGTTCTTTACATAGTCAGCGTGCCCTGGGCAGTCAACGTGAGCGTAGTGACGCTTTTCGGTTTCGTATTCAACGGTAGCGGTGTTGATGGTGATGCCGCGTGCTCTTTCTTCCGGTGCTTTATCGATGGAAGCATAGTCCAGGAAGTTTGCCAGACCTTCATCGGAGAGAACCTTGGTGATAGCGGCGGTCAGGGTTGTTTTGCCGTGATCGACGTGGCCAATGGTGCCGATGTTAACATGCGGTTTTGTTCTTTCGTAATGAGCCTTTGCCATTTCAATTCCTCCTAAAAATTATTTGCCCAGACGTTCTTCAGTAATTTTCTGGGAAATAGCTTTCGGTACTTCTTCATAATGATCGAAAGTCATGGTGAAGGTGCCGCGGCCCTGGGTGGTGCTGCGGAGATCGGTTGCGTAGCCGAACATTTCAGAAAGCGGTACATAGCCGTCGATGCGGGAATCGCCGTTTTCTGTTTCCATACCTTCAATGCGTCCGCGGCGGGAGTTGAGGCCGCCGATGACGTCGCCCATGTACTGTTCCGGTACTGCCACGACGACTTTCATGTACGGTTCGAGAAGAACAGGATCTGCCTTCTTGGCACCGGCTTTGAAGCCCATGGAGCCTGCGATCTTAAATGCCATTTCAGAGGAGTCGACATCATGGTAGGAGCCGTCGAATACGGTAACCTTGATATCAACCATCGGGTAGCCTGCGACTACGCCGTCTTCCATAGCAGCTTCGACACCGGCCTGGACCGGAGCGATGAATTCCTTCGGAATGACGCCGCCGACGATCTTGTTTTCGAAGGTAAAGCCGGAGCCTGGTTCCTGCGGTTCCAGACGGAGCCAGCAATGGCCGTACTGGCCGTGGCCGCCGGTCTGACGGATGAACTTGCCTTCCGCTTCGACGCTCTTCTTGATGGTTTCGCGGTAAGCGACCTGCGGTTTGCCCACAGTGGCGTCTACGTTGAATTCGCGTCTCATACGGTCAACAATAATGTCCAGGTGGAGTTCGCCCATGCCGGAGATGATGGTCTGGTTCGATTCCGGATCGGTGTGAACGCGGAATGTCGGATCTTCTTCAGCGAGGCGCTGGAGAGCGATGCCCATCTTTTCCTGGTCCGCTTTCGTCTTCGGTTCTACAGCGACGGAAATAACCGGATCCGGGAAGACCATCTTTTCAAGGATGATCGGATTGTTTTCATCGCAGAGGGTATCCCCTGTGGTGACATCCTTGAAGCCTACAGCGGCGGCAATGTCGCCGGTGTAAGCGGTGTCGATTTCCTTGCGGTGGTTGGCGTGCATCTGGAGAATGCGGCCTACACGTTCCTTCTTGCCCTTGGTGGAGTTGAGGACGTAAGTGCCCTGGTGCATTTCGCCGGAATATACCCGGAAGTATGCCAGTTTGCCTACGAAAGGATCGGACATGATCTTGAACGCGAGGGCGGAAAGCGGAGCTTTGTCGCTTGCTTCGCGTTCAATTTCTTCTTCCGTCTTCGGATCGGTGCCCTTCACAGGCGGTACGTCCAGCGGGGACGGGAGGTAATCAATGACAGCGTCCAGAAGCATCTGGATGCCCTTGTTCTTGTATGCGGAGCCGCAGAATACCGGGAAGAGCGTGCAGTCAATGACCTGTTTGCGGATGGATGCTTTGATTTCATCGATGGAAAGTTCATCCCCGTTGAGATATTTTTCCATCAGTTCGTCGCTGCCTTCAGCAGCCGCTTCGAAAATCTTATCCCGCAGTTCTTCTACTTCATCCTTGTATTCGTCCGGAATATCAATGACTTCAATTTCCTTGCCCTGGTCATCTTTGTAGATTTCCGCTTTCTGGGTGAGGAGATCGATGATGCCGGTGAAGGTGGATTCCTTGCCGATCGGAATCTGCATCGCCAGCGCGTTCGCATGGAGACGGTCTCTCATGGTCTGCACGGCATGCAGGAAGTTCGCGCCGACAGTATCCATCTTGTTGATGAAAGCAATACGCGGTACATGGTAAGTGGTGGCCTGTCTCCAGACTGTTTCAGACTGGGTCTGTACACCATCTTTCGCGCTGAATACGGCGACCGAGCCGTCCAGCACGCGGAGAGAACGTTCAACTTCAACAGTGAAATCAACGTGCCCTGGGGTATCGATGATATTGACACGATAGCCTTTCCAGTGGCAGGTGGTAGCAGCAGATGTAATGGTGATGCCGCGTTCCTGTTCCTGCGCCATCCAGTCCATCGTAGCGGCGCCGTCATGGACTTCGCCGATCTTATGGTTTACACCGGTATAGAACAGGATACGTTCCGTGGTCGTCGTCTTACCAGCATCGATGTGTGCCATGATGCCGATATTTCTTGTTTTTTCAAGTGGAAATTCTCTGCCCACGATGTGTTTCTCCTTTTAAAATTACCAGCGGTAATGTGCAAAGGCCTTGTTGGCTTCTGCCATCTTATGGGTATCTTCTTTCTTCTTGACCGCAGCGCCGGTATTGTTGAACGCATCCATCAGTTCGCCTGCGAGGCGTTCTTCCATGGTACGTTCGCTGCGGAGACGGGCATAATTGACCATCCAGCGGATACCCAGGGTCAGGCGGCGTTCCGCTCTGACTTCTACCGGCACCTGGTAGTTCGCGCCGCCTACACGGCGTGCTTTGACTTCCAGCACCGGCATTACGTTATTGAGAGCCTGGTCGAAAATTTCGAGCGGTTCTTTGCCCAGCTTGCTCTGGGCGATATCGAATGCGCCGTACACAATCGATTCAGCAACGCCCTTCTTGCCGTCGAGCATTACTTTGTTAATGAAACGGGTCACTACCTTGGAACCGTACACGGGATCCGGCAGCACGTCGCGTTTCGGCACAGCACCTTTTCTCGGCATGTAAGTTTCCTCCTTAGTTCGTATTTTCCGGAACAGACCGTTTACCGGCCTGCCTTCATTCTGTCATTCATGGCGAAAATTATTTCTTTTCGCGCTTTGCGCCGTATTTGGAACGGCCCTGCTGACGGCCATTGACACCTACGGTATCAAGAGCGCCGCGGATGATGTGGTAACGAACGCCTGGAAGATCCTTTACACGGCCGCCTCTGATGAGGACGACGCTGTGTTCCTGCAGATTGTGTCCTTCGCCCGGAATGTAAGCGGATACTTCGATTCCGTTGGTGAGACGTACACGGGCTACCTTACGGAGAGCGGAGTTCGGCTTCTTCGGGGTGGCGGTATACACTCTGGTGCAGACGCCGCGTTTCTGCGGGCACTGCTTCAGAGCCGGGGTCTTTGCTTTGGAAGCGACAGTCTGTCTTCCCTTGCGGACCAGCTGGTTGATTGTCGGCAAAATAGGCACCTCCTTTCCAACATTGAATTTATAATTGATCTGTGCTTAGGGAAATGTCCGTCCCTTTCTTGTAGAAAAAGACTTTCTTTCCGCCGGCGGAAAACGCCGGGACAGATATTACCGGGTTCCAAGAACGGCGCAGGCCGCGGCTTTTACTTTGATGCCGCATGCTTTGCCGATGTCTTTCTTCGCGTACTCCGAAGAATAAGACACGCCCTTGGCGGAGCAAGCTTCCTTGAGGGGACTGGAAATTCTGTCATCGCAGTCAGAGGCGATAAACACATAGACCGCCTCGCCCTTTTCGAGGGCCCGCTCAGTTTCCTTCATTCCTACTACAAAAGAGGAATTCTTCAATTCTTCTAAAGTCATCTCTTCACCTGCTTTTGTGCGCACTTCTTCCGGCGCAACGTAATCAATATACCATTTCTTCCCTTCTCTGTCAATGGATTTCCATAGGAAACATAGGCGTTTATATTTCCACGTCTCCAAGCGTGCCATTTCTTGTCAAATTCCCCTAAAGAGCTGGTCATTTTCACGAAAAAAGAGAGTCCCCCCTGTTTTTCCGCAAAAAGGAAACAGGCCGACTTTCCGGTCCGCCGGTTTCCTTTTCTTTATTATCCGCAGTTTTATTTATCAGCAGTGAGAGCCGCTACCGCCGCTTCGAGCGCTTCCAGTTTTTCTTCCATGGACTCGATTTTTTCTTTCTGCGCTTCATTTTCCGCTTTCACTGCGGCCAGCTCTTCCGCCAGTGCCGCCCGGCTCCGCGGCGATTTGCCAGGCCCGATGCGGAAGGCCGCGCCCATATTGGCGGCGGTCTTCCGTTCATCGCCGAAAGCAGTGGAGAGCCCGACAGAGAGGCGCAGGTCTTCATTCACCCAGTAGAAACCGCCCAGCGCCGCTGCCTGTGTGCCGTCATAAGTGCCGAGTGCCGCTGCCAGCTGGAGCTTGTCTCCGCTGCCGTCATCGAGAGGATGGAGTCCCGCAAGGGCCGCTGAGAGGGCGCCTACGCTGTCCACTTCATTTCCGAGACGATGGACCGTCCCGCCGAGGGAGGAAATGGCCGACCCGTGAGCGGCGAGAGTGCTTCCTACGTCATAGGTCTCTTCCCCATGGTGCACCGTGAGCGTCCCTGCGACTGTCGTGTCTTGGAGTTCTGCCTTGCCTGTTACGTTGAGGCTCTCCAGTTCGGGATTTTTGCTCATGATCACCGTATTTCCGCCGGTTTCGGTATTGTGATTCCGCCCGCCTTCGTCATCGGCGGTCATAGAGGGGGATACGGTGCTTCTCAGGGAAAGAGACGCCAGCCGGGGCGCTGCCGCCATAGTCCCTGCCTCTGCCGGAGGGGCGGCGGCTTTTTCAGAAACGGCAGCGCTTTCCTCCGCGGATACCGCCGCGCCTGCGGTCTTCGTCTCGAAGGTGTCGGACGCCCAGGTCTTGATATTGGAGACCCGCCCTTCTACGTAGTTTTTCACGTCGCTCACCCGGCTGTCCACATAGGAAGGGGTCGCGAAAGTGCGGCTCACCCAGCCCATGGTGGCAGCGTCGCTCTCCAGAATGGGATCAGATACATTGATGATCCGCCGCGTGAAGGGATATGCCCCGCTGCTCCCTACAGATATCACACCTGCCAGCTCCGAATCCTGCAGGTCATCCGCCCTCACCGTACTGAGCGCGCCAAGGGCGGTACTGTAGGAGGCGCCGTCTACCAAGGCTCCAGCGCCAAGGGCCATGCCGTGATGTGCACCTGCCACGCCGCTGCGATTGCCGACGGCCGTACTGTAAGACGAATTGTAAATGGTCGCCCACCGGCCGAGGGCGGTACTTCCCGAGGCGTCCCCGTCATTTTCCGCCACTACTTTCGCTTCTTCTCCAAGTGCGACTGACCCGTTGGCATGGCCGTACTTGGCACTGCTTTTATCTTTTATGAGGACGCTTACTTCACTGCCGCTGCCGATGGCGATGCTTCCGTCCGCCGACACTTGGCGGTCTTCTACCATACTGCCTGCTTTCACCGTCCCGAGAATGGCGATGGCCCCATCGGCAGAAGCTGTCACCTCATGCTTTGACGCAAGAGCGGCGATTTTCCCGCCGAGAGCCATGCCGCCAGTGGCGCTCGATGTAGTGCCGGCGTAGTACGCGTTGGACCGGATCTCTGCCCCGCTCCCAAGAGATGTGCCGCTGATTTCCGCGTCACCCGGCTCAATGGGAAGGCCCGTCCCCGGCTCGCCTGCGGTTGTCATCGTCCCTGGGACGAGCCCTGCCTCAGCAAAGCTTGCTGTATGCTCATCACCTATCACAAGATCAGGAGCATAGAATTTCCCCGTCACCCACGTGCCGTCCTCATTGATTTCGATTCCATTATTATGATGATAGAGAAAAACAGCATCAGGATGCACCCAGATTTCACTCCGGTCGTACTCATTTGGGTCAAAGGTATTTCCGGCGATGATCTGCGCCCCATGCGCATCCACCATGATATCGGCCACGTCTTTATAGGCCATGATGGCCCGGTCTTCCTGGACAGCCACCGCGGAGGTCACCATTTTGATGTCGCTCTCCGTTTCCAGGTCTTCGTCATAGATGAGCGCCGCGCTGCCATACTCTACCCCAACGTACACATGGGGATCTTCCGGTGACGGTGATTCCTTGTCTGTATCTCTCGTAAGGCGGATCATATTTTCATCTACATAGATATGATTGTTTCCCGCCCCCATGCGGGCATAGTCATAGCCCTTACTATCTTTCCCCACATAGAAGCGGGACTTGAACTCCTCCGAGTCCACCGCGAAAGACCCGGTCACCCATGTACCGTCATCATCCATCCAAAGGCTGCTGTCTCCGTGACGGAAGAGCAGATAATTGGGATGCGCCCAGATTTCGCTCCGGTCCAGGCATATGTCCTCGGTGGTATGACCGGCGATGATCTGCGCCCCGTCTTCTGTGACCTTGATATCTGCCTTATCTTTGTAGGCGAGGAGCGCTTCCTCTTTCGTGACCGCCACACCGGCTGTGACATAATTGGGATTTTCCAACGCGTCATCATAGAAAATGCCCGCTGCCCAGTCATTATTCTCATCATGGCTGATAGAGAAATAAATCATCGGATCCTCTTCGGATATATGGGTACTTCCATGACTGAGGGCGATCACGTCTCCATTGACATAGATCTGGTTGTTCCCATTTCCCATGAGAATGCGGTCATATTCCTTCCCGTCCCGGTCATCTACGACCTTGCCCAGTTTGAAATAGGACTGGAACGCATCGCCTCCATTGACGGTCACCTGGCCGTCGCCGCCCACGTGAAAGCCCGTATCATTGTCATATCCCCCGACCCAGAGCCCGTTTTTCGTGAGGGCATTGTCTACTGCGCCGTTCCCCACATAGAAGCCCTCTTCATTCCATACCGAATGGTCCGCCCCGTGATGGCCGCCCGTACCCACGAGGGCGCCGCTTCCTGGAACAGAAGCATAGAAGAGGCCCGCTTCACCGGCAGTACCGCCCAGGCGGAGAAGCTCCCAGAAATCATAGCCCTCCTGGGCTGTCCCGGTCTTTTCCATGCCTGCCGATTCCGCGGCGCATACCATACCGCCCCCCCATGCGGCGGTCATCACCATCGCTGCCAAAGCGGCAGCCCAGCGTTTTCCCTGTCTCCCTGTCATCGTTCTCGCCCCTTTCTGCTGACTCATAGTTCTATTATTTTTTAGTAT
>CAUBUJ010000015.1 GCA_958439155.1 uncultured Veillonellaceae bacterium | reverse complement strand
CGATGACAAGAAAGTGCGGGCCGTCACCATTGAAGTGGCTATGCAGAATTCCGGCCTTGCCGCCTCTCTCGGCGTGATGTACTTCGGCGCCGCCGCGGCTATTCCTGGGGCGATTTTCAGCATCTGGCACAATATTTCCGGATCGCTCATCGCCAATTACTTCGTTCATAAAGATGAAAAGGCAGAAGCCCTTCACCTCGTTCATGCTGCAGGAGAAAACAAATGAAAATTTTTACCACCATTGAAGAAGTTACGGCATACAGCCGCGCTATGCATAAAGAAGGAAAAGTGATCGGCGTCGTTCCCACCATGGGCTGCCTCCATGAAGGCCACATGACACTCATGAGAGAAGCAAAGAAACACTGCGACGTGGTCATCGCTTCCGTTTTTGTCAATCCCACCCAGTTCGGACCCAATGAAGACTATGACGCCTATCCCCGCACCTTTGACGCGGACTGTGAAAAGCTGGAAAAAGAAGGGGTCGACGCGGTATTCCATCCTTCTCCGGAAGAAATGTATCCGGAAGGCTACGCCACCTATGTGACCGTGGAAAGCCATATCACCCACAAACTTTGCGGCGCCCAGCGGCCCATCCACTTCCGCGGCGTTGCCACCGTTCTGACGAAACTCTTCCACATCACCGGCGCGGACAAAGGCTTCTTCGGTCAGAAAGACGCCCAGCAGGTGGTGGTGATCAAGAAGTTCGTGAAAGATCTCAATTTCCCCATCGAAATCCATATGGTACCGATCTGCCGGGAAGAAAGCGGACTGGCCCGGAGCTCCCGGAACCGGTACCTCTCGCCGGCAGAAAAAGAAGCGGCCCTCGTCCTCTCCCGGAGCCTCAGGAAGGCAAAAGCAGCCTTCGACGCCGGCGAAAAGAGTGTGGCAGCCCTCATCGCCCTTACTACGGAAGAAATCGAGAAAGAACCGATGGCGAAAATTGATTATGTAGAAATGTACGCTTTCCCGTCGCTGGACCCGATTGAGACAGTGGACCAGGAATCGCTCCTGGCCATCGCGGTGCGTATCGGGAAAACAAGACTCATTGATAATGTCATTCTGGAGGGAAAATAATGCTGCTTTACATGCTCAAAGGAAAAATTCACTGCGCCACCGTTACGGAAGCCAATCTTCACTACATGGGGAGCATCACCATTGATGAAGACCTGATGGACGCGGCGGGCATCCTTCCCAACGAACGGGTGCAGGTAGTCAATAACAACAACGGCGCCCGCTTTGAAACCTATGTCATCCCCGGCAAACGGGGGAGCGGCGTCATCTGCCTCAACGGCTCGGCTGCGCGCATGACCCAGGTGGGAGACATTGTGATCATCATGGATTACGCTTTCATGGATGAAAAAGAAGCGAAGACCTGGAAGCCCAGCGTGGTCATGGTGGATGAAAAGAACCATATGCGGGAAGTACGGAAAGTAGAACACGCCGGACAGATCGGCTAAATAGAAAGGGCCCCTTGCTCCATTGGGAGTGAGGGGCTTTTTTGCGTGAGAGATGCTGTAGGCGCGGTATATAGATCGTGCATCATTCCGCCCGGGTCAAAGTTTGAGGACTGGAGTCCGAAGAAGAAAGCGCTGCCGCCTGCGGCGGGATATGGTTTTCGTTTTTGGGCTTTTCTTTCGGCGGGATGACCGCGGCAGGTTGGGAGACATTGCCTTTTTTCTTTGCTATAATAAAAATATCATAAATCCATCTTATACAGGCATCAAACAAGGAGGTGGAAGACGTTGCGTCATGTGAAGCGTCTGATACAGCAGGTGGGACAAGGGGCCGCGCGGTTTACCGGAGCCTCCCTCTGGAGTCTTCTCTTCTTTCTGCTTTCCGCGTATGGAACTCTCTCAGAGAATACGCCTGCGCTGGAATGTGCCCTTGCCGCGGCGGGATGCGGTGCTTTTTTATCACTCCTGGCGTCGCTTCTTCTCGAAGAAAGGGAGAGCGCCCTTTCCTCTCCGATGCGGCAGGGGCTATTCCTGCTGCCGGCGCTGCTGTATTTCTATTTTTCCCCGCTCTCCAGCGCGGACCGGGCGTACGCGGCAGCGGGGATTGCCTCTGCGGCGCTTGCTTTGTCGGCAGGGGCTCTCTGCCGCCGCTATGGGCCGGCTGCTTTTGCCCGGCTTTTCACGGGGGCGCTCCAGGCAGCGGGGCTCACGATTCTTCTCGCGCTCACCCTTGGCATCTGTCTTTTCGCGGTGGATACTCTGCTGCTCCATATTCGCGGGGACTGGTATGAAGTGGTCCTGGAATTTTCCCTTTTCATCGGCGGCTTCCAGTTTTTCCTCTCCTGGATTCCGGGGGAAGCGGGACCTGTGCCGGAGGCGCTTTTGAAGGTGCTGCGCCGGATTCTTTTTCCAGTCTACCTGGTGCTGCTGGCGATTCTTTACGGATACCTGGGAAAAATCGGTGTGACCGGCACACTTCCTTCTGGAGAAATCAACTGGTTCGCGTCGCTCTCCGTACTGGGATACGCGGTCTTTTATTTCCTTGACCCCGCGCCGGAAGGGAAAATCCTCTCTTGGTGGTCCCGGTACGGACCGCTTCTCCTCACTCCGGTGGCGGCGGTGCAGCTGTACTGCGTTTATATCCGTCTTTCCGCGTACGGTCTCACCATGCCCCGCTACGCCTCTCTGCTGTGCACTTTTTTCGGCCTGCTCGTCATGGTTTCCGGCCTTTTCCAGCGGGGGCGGATTCTTTTCTTTCCCCTGGCGGCGGCTTTGATTCTGGCAGTGACGGTGACGCCGCTCCAGCTTCGCCAGGTGCCGATCCGGGATCAGGAAATGCGGGCCCAGCAGGTGATGGAAGCGGCCGGCATGATGCGCGGCGGAGAGATCGTGGAAGGGCGGTCTCTTACGGAAGAGGAAAGAAATCGCCTTCTCAGCGCGTACCGCTACCTCCGGCGCCATGATGAGGGAGAGGTCTATACCTTTGCGTCCCAGATCGCCCAGTCTCCTGTTCTGGCGGCGCTGTCAGAAGCGGAGTATGAGAAGGACAGCCCCTATGCCTGGCGGGAAGGTTTGCCGGACACGGTAATTTCTGTGGCAGGCTATGACCGGCTCATTCCTTTCCGGGAAAGTGTGGAAGGCGGGAAGCTCCGCATTGCCTGCGGCGAAGATTTTCTTTGGGAAGGAGAGGCCCAGGCGTACCTGGAGAGCCTGTTTGAAAAGGAACCTGGGAAAGGGGAAATGGCGGGCAGTGAAATGATTTGGCATGCCGATCCGGACCATCAGGTGGTTTTCCAGCGGGTCGAGCGTATCGCCCAGGAAGGAAAGCCAGTCCGGTATGACACGGAAGGATTTCTTCTAATGAAGGCGCCATAAACGCCGCGCATGCAGGGAGAAGAAAGAACGTATACGCTGGCCATGGACGAAAGAAATTTCTCCGTGTAGGATAGAAAGAAAAAAGGGAGGAAGTACCATGGACATACGGAAAGGAACAATGGCAGATCTGGAGCAGGTAACTGCCGTGGAGGCAGCCTGTTTTCCCAAGGCGGAGGCAGCGACGCGGGAGAGTTTTGAGAAACGTCTCGCTGTGTATCCCGATCATTTTCTTCTCCTTTTTGATGGAAAAACACTGGTCGGCTTCATTGACGGTATGGTGACGGAAGAAGCGGATCTGGCGGACGTCATGTATGATGATCCGTCTTTTCACAGCGAGAGCGGTGCCTGGCAGATGATATTCGGCCTCAATACCATCCCGGAGCGGCGCCGGCAGGGCCTGGCGGCCAGGCTTGTCCGCGCTTTTATCGAAGAAGCGGAAAAAGAGCACCGCCGCGGCGTGGTGCTCACCTGCAAGGAGAAGCTCATTCATTATTACGGGAAATTCGGCTTCGTCGATGAGGGCATTTCCGACTCTGTTCACGGCCATGTGGTGTGGCACCAGATGCGGCTCACTTTTTGACAGAATCTATACCTGCTTTTTTCTTGTACGAGGCGGAGCGGTTCCTATATAATAAGTGTATATAGAGAAAAGCAGGGATCATCCTTTTGCGAAAGGACTTGTTTGGAGATACAAGGGGGATATCATGACGGAGGAAATGGAACTGCTGGAAACGTCGCGGCGCACCATTGCTATGCTCCGAAAGGCGGTGACGGTGCTTGAGCGGGAGCTCACCGCGGAAAAGACGGAAAAGGCCGGGCAGGGCCTCACTATGGAAGCGGCGGCGGAAGAAAACCGCGCTCTTCATGAGGAGGTCCGCCGGCGGGACGCGGTCATTGCCCATCTGAAAGAGGAAAACGGTATCCTCCAGGAGCGGTGGAATGAAGCGCTTGCCATGCATCCTGAGGCGCTCCCGGAGAGCCGGCTGTCCGGGATTCTCCGTTTCTACTACAAGGACTTCCTTTCTATTGATCCCCAGAAGGCGGGAGAAGAAGATCCGGTCCGTCTCTATGAGGTGCTCCAGTATCTTTTCAAGGAACTGGCAAAAGCGAAGATTCTGCCGAAAAAATAAATAGAAAAGCCTGGTGCTGCCGGGCTTTTTCTATTGGAAATTATGGGGCAGAACGGGACTTTTTCCAGAGGGCATTCTCCCCCAGGAGGGCTCCGCCCAGGATGCACGCGGCTCCGGCCATTTCGAGAGGCGTGAGGCG
Organism: uncultured Veillonellaceae bacterium; assembly: GCA_958439155.1. Classification (GTDB taxonomy): domain Bacteria; phylum Bacillota; class Negativicutes; order Veillonellales; family Dialisteraceae; genus UBA1822. The sequence goes on along the minus strand of CAUBUJ010000015.1, from coordinate 15,471 downwards.
TTCGCCGAGGAAGAGCGCGGCCATGAGCACCGCCGAGAGAGGATCCAGATACCCCCAGAGGGCGGTGGTCTGCATGGGAAGGCGGCTTGCGGCGCGGAAATACAGACCGCATCCAAGCGCGGTACTGATGAATCCAAGAAAGAGCACCCATGGGAGGCTCTCTGCCGGAATGGGATCGATGCCGCCGCTTTTCCAGAGCAGTGCCGCCAAGGCAATGGTCCCGCTGACCGCCAGAGTGAGCGCCGCTTCTCCCATGCTCCGTACAGGGCCGCCCATTTTATTGATGGTCAAAGTGGAAGCGAACATCACAGCCGAGAGGAGCCCGTAGAGAAGGCCCAGATTCCAGGTACCTTCATAGAGGGCGCGGGAATTGATGAGGCAGATGCCGAGGAGCGCCATGAGAAATCCCGCTGCTTTCCGCAAGGTGAGACTTTCCTGGAAAAGAAAGGGGGAGAGCGCCATGGCGATGGCCGGGCCGCAGTAGTAAGCCAGTGTGGCGAGAGATACCCCGGCGAGGCGGTATGCTTCGAAGACGAAGAGCCACTCCATGCCAAGCGTCACCCCTGCGGCGGCGCGGAAACAGCATGGCCGGCGGCTGAGTCCCGGCCTGCATCCGCCGCAGCACAGATGGAAAAGAAAGAGCGCCCCTGCTCCTATATAGGCGCGGAGGACGACAATCTCCGCCGAGGGAAGAGCGATATGAGCGGCGATGATGCCGTTGGCGCCTACCGTGAGGAGAGAGAACAGGTAGGAAAGAAAGATCCAGTTCATAAAGCCTCCATGTTGTCAGGAAAATCTATTTCTTTTTGGACAGCCTTAGTGTATCATAGCGGGAAACAGGAAGAAAACGAATATTTCGCATGCTTTGCATGAGAAAGTATCATGGAGGAATCATGGAAGCGGGCATTCAGAAATACATAGCCTTTCTTGCAGCAGTGGAATGCGGGAGTTTCACCGGGGCGGCGGAAAAATTATCCTATTCCCAGTCCGGGGTGAGCCGGATGATCGGCGATCTGGAAAAAGAATGGCATACGGCGCTTCTCGAGAGGAGTCATGGCGGCATCACCTTGACATCAGACGGCAAGAAGCTTCTTCCTTATATAGAGCGTCTCTGTCGGGCCCACCGGGCGCTCTGCCAGGAGGCACAGGATCTCACCGGGCTCCGGTCAGGTCTCATCCGGATCGGCGCCTTTTCCAGTGTTACCATTCACTGGCTCCCTTCCATGATCGGCGCATTTCAGAAAGACTATCCGCATATTGAGTACGAATTTCTCCTTGGGAGCTATGAAGAAATTGAAGCGTGGGCCAGGGAAGGCCGGGTGGATTTCGGTTTTACCCGTTTTCCCGCGCCTTCTGATTTGGAAGGGGAATTTCTGGAAGAGGATCCCCTTACGGCGCTGGTGCCGCTGGATCACCCTCTGGCAGGAAGGGAGACCATATCGCTTCATGAGATGGAAGCCGATCCCTTTCTGTTGGTGGAGCGGGAAGGCCAGTCCGAAGTGTCAGAGCTGGTGAAACGATGGAATTTCCATCCCCGCGTGCGGTATACTATGTGGGATGACCAGGCGGTGATGGCCATGGTGGAGAAAGGGATGGGCATCTCCATTTCTACCCGCCTTGTGACGCGGCGCTGTCCTTACCGCGTGGCGGTCCGCCCTCTTGCAGAAGGCTGCGCCCGCCCCCTCGGCGTTGTGCTGAAGAGCCGCCGCGGCGCATCGCTTGCGGTGCGGCGCTTCCTGGAGTACCTGCCCTTCAGGAATGGATGAGGCAGAAGCGGGACATCAAGCACAGAAAAAGCACGGCCGTTCCTGTAAGAGGGGCCGTGCTTTTTCTGTGCTGCATTTTGTCTCAGTTTGCTGCAGGCGCAGGCTGGTACACTTCTTTCGCGATGCGGAAGGCCGCCCATGCTTTGGGCCACCCGGCATAGAAGGCGGTCTGTGTGAGAAGTTCTGCCATTTCCTGCTGGGTCACGCCGTTTGCTTTTGCTCTGGCGATGTGACTGCGGAGGGAACTGTCCGCAATACCGCTGGATACAAGGGCAGTCACGGTGATCATGCTCCGGTCGTGGAGGGACAGTTCCTCTGTGCGGGACCAGACTTCTCCGAAGAGGACTTTGTCATTGAGCTCGGCGAATTTCGGCGCGAATGTGCCGAGCTGGCGTTCTCCAGCGGTGACGCGCTTCATAGCGGCGGCATCTTCCGCGGGATTGCCTGCGGCCATGGCGGTGCCCGCGCATCCTGCGGCGACAATCAGGGCCGCTGCAGCGGCAGTGAGACGGCGTGTCCAAGTTTTTTTCATAGTAGACTCCTTTTTGAAATGACCGATGTTTCTTGATGCATTCAGTATAGAATAGAGCCGTCTCCATGTCGAATACCTGCTTTTTATTGCTTTCTATACATGAAAGGCATGAAATAAAGAATGAAGCAGATCGTCATATATTCAATAGGGTACGTTATTTATTAAAGTGTATACTGAAATTTTGCGGAAAACATGATAGAATAGAAGCCGTAATATATCATAATGGGAAAACAGGTACCTTTATGAAAGCATCACAGGGAGGACATTATGAACAGGCAGTTATCTTTGGAATTTGCCCGCGTGACCGAACAGGCGGCTCTCCGCAGCGGGCGCCTTATGGGCAAGGGCGATAAAGAAGGGGCAGACCAGCTCGCCGTCGACGGCATGCATGCAGAATTTGCACGTACCCCCATTTCCGGCACAGTGGTGATCGGCGAAGGGGAAATGGATGAAGCGCCGATGCTCTATATCGGGGAAAAAGTGGGCATGGGCGGCGAGGAAGTGGATATCGCCGTTGACCCGGTGGAAGGGACGAATCTTGTCGCCAAAGGCCAGGACGGTGCCATCGCGGTGCTCGCTATCGCGCCCAAGGGCTGCCTCCTCCACGCGCCGGATATGTACATGGAAAAAATCTGTGTCGGTCCCCGCGGCAAAGGCCGCATCGATATCCGCGCGTCTGTGACGGAAAATCTCCGCCGCGTCGCGGAAGGGATGGAACGGGACGTATCTGACCTCACTGTGGTCATTCTGGACCGGGAGCGTCATGAAAAGATCATCCGCGAATGCAGGGAAGCGGGCGCGCGGATCCGCCTCATTACGGACGGCGATGTGGCGCCGGCGGTGGAATGCGGCATTGAAGGCAGCGGCATCCACATGGTGATCGGCTCCGGCGGAGCGCCGGAAGGGGTGCTTGCCGCAGTGGGCCTGAAGTGCCTCGGCGGCGATATGCAGGCCCGGCTCCTGCCGCACAACAATGAAGAAATTACCCGCCTCCACGCCATGGGCATGGCCGATCCGGACAAGGTGCTCACTCTGGACGACCTGGTCAAAGGGGATGACTGCATTTTCTCGGCGACCGCCATTACGGAATGCAATCTTCTAAAGGGGCTCCGTTACTTCGGCGGCGGCTGCCGTACCCATACGCTGCTCCTCCGGTACAAGACCGGTACGGTCCGCTTCATTGATACGATCCATCGTTTTGGTGAAGAAAAAACGCCGGTGAAGCTGTAAAAATTTCCTTATTTCTGATAAAATAGCGGATAAGCCTTGCGGAAGGAATCTCATATTCTTTCCTGCGCGTCCGCTTTTTTATTGGGAGGAGTCAGAATGAAAGAAGTCTTTGACTGGATATATTCCATTGTAGTCGCTCTTTTTTTGGCGATGGTCATCCATATTTTCCTCTTTGTGCCCACCAGGGTATCCGGGGAGTCGATGTATCCCACTTTGAATAACGGGCAGTACCTGATCGTATCCAAGATCATTCATGTGCTGCGGGATACGCCGGAATACGGTCAGATCGTCATCATTGACAGCCGCGCCCAGCGGGAGCGGTCCTGGATGGACGATCTCACGGAACCGATGAACAATTACATCGCCCTCTTCGACAAGAGCCGTCAGGAACACAATGTATGGGTGAAGCGAGTCATCGGCCTTGGCGGGGACAAACTGGAATTCCATGATGGTCATGTGTACCGCAATGGCCAGCAGCTGGATGAACCCTATATCAATGAGCCCATGGAATTTTCCATGAATGGAAGTTATACCGTGCCGGAAGGAATGGTCTTCGTCATGGGGGACAACCGGAACCATTCCAGCGACAGCCGTTTCATCGGTCCTGTGCCGGTGGATCATGTGTTGGGCCGGGTCGTGCTCGAGCTGTAAAAACATAGAACCATAGTAAGGAAACTGCCTTCGGGCAGTTTTTTTGTGCCCTGAAGAAGGAAATTTTCCTCTCTTTTGCGCCTGCCGCAATGAGGTATGACTCCTCTCTATGGGAGACCGGCCCATTTAATTGGTCTTTATATGGTCTTTAACTTATAAAGATATCTCTTACCACCGGCTTATGCGGTTTTGGCTATAATAATTCCGTCACATGGAGATTTACGGGTTTGATGCAGGGAAGTCATATTCCCTGCAGTGAATCTTTTTTGAAGGAGGAGATTCAAATGTTGGAATTTTGGTTGGGCGGCATTCTCGCGGTGCTGCTCCTGGTGTATCTTGTGTATGTTTTGGTGAAACCGGAGGAGTTCTAAAACATGAGTGCAGATTTGACTTTGTTTGTCGTCTTTATCGCACTTGTCATCATTCTCGGCGCATTCATCGGCAAATACATGTACCTCGTATTTACTGATTCACCGGTCGGTGATAAAGTGTTCTCCCCGATTGAAAACGGGATCTACCGCGTGTGCGGCGTAAAGGATTCGGTCAACCGGGAAATGAACTGGAAGGAATATACCCTTGCAGTCATCTGGTTCAATGTTCTCGGCATGCTGCTTCTGTGGCTCATGCAGATGGTGCAGTACTACCTGCCCTTCAACCCGCAGAAATTTGCTGCTCCGGACTGGCATCTGGCTCTCAATACGGCCATTTCCTTTATGACCAACACGAACTGGCAGGGCTACGGCGGTGAAACCACACTGTCCTACTTCGTCCAGATGGCAGGCCTTACGGTGCAGAACTTCGTCTCTGCCGCGACCGGTATTGTCGTCGCCATCGCCCTCATCCGCGGCCTTGTGCGTCACGAAGTGCATGACCTGGGCAATTTCTGGAAAGACCTGACCCGGTGCGTCGTACGCGTACTGATGCCGATCTGCGTGATCGGTTCTCTTTTCCTGGTCTCCCAGGGCGTGATCCAGAACCTTTCTCCTTATGTGACCGTAACCGGCCTTGACGGCATGGAACAGACCATCGCCATGGGCCCTGTAGCTTCCCAGGAAATTATTAAGGAACTCGGAACGAACGGCGGCGGTTTCTTCAACGTAAACTCCGCGCATCCTTTCGAAAACCCGACTCCTTTTACCAACTTCATTGAAATGCTGGCCATTCTCGTGATTTCCTCGGGCCTGACCTTCACATTCGGCTTTATGGCCAAAGCGAAGAAACAGGGCTACGCAGTCCTGGCAGCCATGACCATTCTCTTCATTATTATGCTTGCGGTGTGCTATTCCAGCGAAGTATTCGGCAATACGATCCTCGCGGATATGGGCATTTCCCAGCCGACCTCCTTTGAAGGCAAGGAAGTCCGCTTTGGTCTTGGCAGCTCTTCCCTCTTTACCGTCGTTACTACCGCTGCTTCCTGCGGTGCTGTCAATAACTTCCACGACAGCCTTACCGCCATCGGCGGCCTCGTTCCGATGCTGCAGATGATGCTCGGCGAAATCGTATTCGGCGGCACCGGCGCAGGCTTCTACGGCATGATGATTTACATTTTCCTCACCGTATTCATTATCGGCCTCATGGTAGGCCGTACCCCGGAATACCTGGGCAAGAAGATTGAAGCCAATGAAATGAAAATGATGGTGCTCGCGCTTCTCATCCCGGCCTGCGGCATTCTGATCAATTCCGGTATTTCCTGCGTCACCGAATGGGGCCTGGCAGGACTTAATAACAATGGTCCTCATGGACTTTCTGAAATTCTCTACGCTTACGCGTCTACATTCGGCAACAACGGCTCCGCTTTCGCAGGCCTCACCGTCAATACGCTCCAGTATGACCTGCTCCTCGGCCTGTCCATGTTCGTAGGACGCTTTGCCGTCATCGTTCCGGTGATGGCTGCCGCCGGCTACATGGTACAGAAGAAGACCGTACCGGCCGGCCCTGGTACCTTTGATACGACCAGCACGCTTTTTATCATTATGCTGGTATGCGTAGTGCTTATTATCGGCGCTCTCACATTCTTCCCGGCTCTGTCTCTCGGACCGATCGTAGAACAGCTTCTCATGCTGCAGGGCGTAACGTTCTGAGGAGGATCGTAGATGGAAAAGAAAAATATCAACACTGGCGCCGTGATGAACGAAGCCATTGTGAATTCTTTTAAGAAATTGAACCCTATGGTTCAAATTAAGAGCCCGGTCATGTTCCTCGTATATATCGGCGCGATTCTGACTACCATTCTCTGCATTAAGAATGGCATGGCAGGGGAGTCCATTTTCCTGGAACTGCAGATCACTGTATGGCTCTGGATCACCGTTCTTTTCGCAAACTTCGCGGAAAGCATGGCCGAAGGCCGCGGCAAGGCTCAGGCGCAGGCATTAAAGTCTGCCCGCAAGACCACCAAAGCCCGCAAGCAGAAGGGCGAAGGCTGGGAAATGGTAGACAGCCTGTCCCTCCGCAAGGGTGATGTATTCATGGTGAAAGCAGGGGAAATGATCCCTGGCGACGGTGAAATCATCGAAGGTATGGCTACCATTGATGAATCCGCTGTGACCGGCGAATCCGCTCCTGTTATCCGTGAAGCCGGCGGTGACCGTTCTTCTGTCACTGGCGGTACCAAGGTTCTCTCTGACTGGATCAAAGTCCGTGTCACTGCTGATCCGGGCGAATCCTTCCTGGACCATATGATCGGTCTCGTTGAAGGCGCTCAGCGTCAGAAGACACCGAACGAAATCGCTCTTACCATTCTTCTGGTAGCCCTTACCATTATTTTCCTCGTCGCCGTGGTGACGATTGAACCGTTTGCTGTGTATTCCGGCACCAATGACGGCCAGGGCATTTCCGTGACCGTTCTTCTGGCCCTTCTGGTCTGCCTCATTCCGACGACCATCGGCGGCCTTCTCTCCGCCATCGGTATCGCCGGCATGGACCGTCTGCTGAAACGGAATGTCCTTGCTATGAGCGGCCGCGCTGTAGAAGCGGCAGGCGACGTGAACGTACTGCTCCTTGATAAGACCGGTACCATTACTCTTGGCAACCGCATGGCTTCTGAATTCATTCCTGCCAATGGCGTTTCCGAAGCGGAACTGGCTGACGCGGCTCAGCTCTCGTCCCTGGCTGATGAAACACCGGAAGGCCGTTCCATCGTGGTTCTTGCAAAAGAAAAATATGGTCTCCGCGGCCGTAATCTGGAAGAACTCCATGCAGAGCCTGTTCCGTTTACCGCACAGACCCGTATGAGCGGTCTCAACGCGGAAGGCATGGAAATCCGCAAAGGCGCGACAGACTCCATGGAAAAATACGTCCTTGCCAAGGGCGGCGTATTCCCGGAGGATGTAAAAGATACGACCCGGAAGATTTCCCAGGGCGGCGGCACACCGCTGGTCGTTGTGAAGAATAACAAAGTGATGGGCACCATTTTCCTGAAGGATGTGGTCAAAGGCGGCATTAAAGAACGTTTTGGTGAACTTCGGAAGATGGGCATCAAGACCGTCATGATCACCGGCGATAACCCGCTCACCGCAGCAGCCATCGCAGCGGAAGCAGGCGTGGATGATTTCCTCGCGGAAGCTACTCCTGAAGCGAAGATGAAGATGATTAAGAGCTACCAGCAGAAAGGCATGCTCGTCGCTATGACCGGCGACGGCACCAACGACGCTCCGGCTCTGGCCCAGGCGGATGTGGGCGTTGCCATGAACAGCGGCACCCAGGCAGCCAAGGAAGCAGGCAACATGGTCGACCTCGACTCCAACCCGACGAAACTGATTGAAGTCGTAGAAATCGGCAAGCAGCTCCTCATGACCCGCGGCTCTCTTACCACATTCTCCATCGCCAACGATGTGGCGAAGTACTTCGCTATCATTCCGGCTATGTTTGCCAGCACCTACCCGCAGCTGAACGCTCTCAACATTATGGGACTTTCCACCCCGGGTTCGGCCATTCTCTCTGCAGTGATTTTCAACGCGCTTATCATTATCGCTCTTGTACCGCTCGCTCTGAAAGGCGTGAAGTACAGACCGCTCGGCGCGGCAGCCATTCTCCGCAGAAATATCTGGATTTACGGTATCGGCGGCCTCATCGTTCCGTTCATCGGAATTAAGCTGATCGATATGATTTTGACAGCACTGCACATCGCAGGCTGAGGAGGCTCAGAATGGGTTCTGTAATCTCTGTATCCCTCCGTATGGTCATCGCAATGACGATCCTCTGCGGCATCATCTACCCGCTGGCGATCACAGGCATTTCCCAGGTGATTTTCCCGGACCAGGCCAATGGCTCCATGGTCACTGACGCAAGCGGAAAAGTGGTCGGCTCCAGCCTGATCGGCCAGAATTTCAAGAGTGACAAGTATTTCTGGTCCCGTCCTTCCGCAGCAGGCGATGACGGCTATGACGCCGGCGCGTCTTCTGCGAGCAACAAAGGCCCGACTTCGAAAGATCTCATTGATTTCGTGGACAAGTACGCCGCAGACTACCGCAAGGCCAATGGCCTGGCCGCAGACGCTCCGGTCCCCGGACAGGCAGTGACCCGTTCCGGCTCCGGCCTGGACCCGCACATCAGCCCGGCTGATGCGGAAATCCAGACCGCCCGTGTGGCGAAAGCCCGCAACATGTCTGTGGAAGACGTGAAGAAACTCGTAGCGCAGCATACGGAAGGCGCCACCCTTGGCTTCATCGGCGATCCCCGTGTGAACGTACTGGAACTGAATCTGGCTCTGGACGCGGCACAGAAATAATTTCACAAATAGAGAAAGGACTCCTTGTATAGGGGTCCTTTTTTCTTTGCCGCCCGCTTGTCCGGGCAGGCTTCCAATGCCTGCGGCGATGGCGCAGCCGCCGCTGGAGGAAGGGAGGTATGGAATGTACTTGGATTTGTTGGAGTTCGCGGTGTATTTCGTTGTGATCATTGCCGGCGGGGCACTGGCAGGTCAGTATATGTACCGGATTTTCAAGGAAGACCCGGTGCGGGAAGACGCGTTCTTTGGACCAGTGGAGCGGGGGCTTTACCGGGTATGCGGGCTTTCGGACAATGTAAAGCGTGACATGAACTGGAAAGAGTACGCCCTGGCCCTTATGGTCTTCAATCTGTTCGGTATGGCTCTGCTTTACCTGATCCAGGTCTGCCAGGGATTCCTTCCGTGGAATCCGGAGCATTTCGGCGCGCCTGACTGGCATCTGGCGCTCAATACGGCTGTGTCCATTACGACCAACACAGACTGGCAGGCCTACGGCGGAGAGTCCACCCTGTCCTATTTCTCCCAGATGGCAGGGATCGCGGTGCAGAATTTCCTTTCTGCTGCGACAGGCATTGCCGTAGCGGCAGCCCTCATCCGGGCTATGGCGCGCCGGGAGACCAGTGAGATCGGCAATTTCTGGCGGGACCTGGTGCGCATTGTAGTGCGTCTCCTCCTGCCGGTGAGCTTCGTTTTTGCCCTCATTCTTGCCTCCCAGGGCGTGCCCCAGAATTTCTCTGACTATGTGACAGTGACGGGGCTGGACGGGGCAGAGCAGACCATCGCCCAGGGGCCGGTGGCTTCCCAGGAAGCGATCAAGGAATTTGGTACCAACGGCGGCGGATTCTTCAATGTCAATTCTGCCCATCCTTATGAAAATCCTACGCCTTTTACCAATTTCTTGGAAATGGTGATGAGTCTCATTATTTCCATCGGGATTCCTTTTACATTCGGCCGCTTTGCGGGGTCGAAGAAGCAGGGCTATGTGCTTCTTGCAGCCATGGGAATTCTCTTCTTAGGAATGCTTGCCATCTGCTATGCGGCGGAAACGGCAGGCAATCCAAATCTTGCCGCCCTCGGCGTATCCCAGCCGACTTCCTATGAAGGGAAGGAAGTGCGCTTCGGTATGGGCGGATCCGTGCTCTTCACGGTGATGACCACAGCTACCACCTGCGGCGCGGTCAATAACATGCACGACAGCCTCACCGCAATCGGCGGCATGGTACCGATGATGCAGATCGTCATCGGTGAAGTGATTTTCGGCGGTGTCGGCGCCGGTTTCTATGGCATGATGAGTTATGTCCTCATGACCATTTTCATTATCGGTCTCATGGTAGGCCGCACTCCGGAATATCTCGGGAAAAAGATTGGCGAGAATGAAATACGCCTCGCTATGATTGCGCTTCTCATTCCTGCCTGCGGCATTCTCATCAATGCGGCCATTTCCTCTGTGACCGAAGCAGGCCTGGCGGGCCTGAACAACAATGGTCCTCATGGCCTGTCGGAAATCATTTACGCCTATGCGTCTGCCTTCGACAACAATGGCTCCGCCTTCGCCGGTCTCACAGTGAATACCCTTTTCTATGATCTCCTTCTGGGACTGTCTATCTTCATTGGACGCTTCGCTGTGATTCTCCCCATCCTGGCGCTCGCAGGGTGCCTGGCGCGGCAAAAAATTGTCCCAGCCACAGCCGGTACCTTTGATACAGGGAGCCCCATGTTTGTGGGCCTTCTGATCGCGGTGGCTCTGATCACGGGAGCGCTCACCTTCTTCCCTGCGCTGTCTCTCGGACCGGTTGTGGAGCATCTCCTCATGATGGAAGGAGTCCTCTTCTAAGAGACGAAGGAAGGGAAAAGAAAACTGACCATTTCGCTGGTTCTTTGCCAGAAATCAGCAGGAATGGTCAGTTTTTTGATGGGGGAAATCTCATTTCCGCATATACACGAAGGAGAGGCCGCTCTTTTCTGTCACGGTCTTTACCGGACGGTATCCCATGGACGTATAGAGGAGGATATTGGTCCAGCTCCGGGTACAGGTGCAGAGCTCTTTTACCGTGGATGGAAACGCTTCATCTGCCGCGGAAAGAAGCGCTTTTGCCAGCCCCTGCCGGCGGCACTGGGGATGAACCATGAGCCGGCCCACATCGATGATTCCGCCGTCCTCACGGAAGCGGACAGCGCCGCAGAGAGTGCCGTCTTCATCTACAGCCTTCAAAGTGATCCAGTGGGGGAAATCAGAACGGAAATGGGCGGCTGTCTCCTGGAGTGCTGGAACCTCCCGATTCCCGATCATGGAGGCTTCGCTTTCAAAAGCGAGATTCTGCATCGCGTAGAGCGCTTCTATATCTTCTGTTTTTGCTGCTATGATTCTCATAGGTGCCTCCTGCTATGAACCGCATAGAGTATTTCATTATACCATGCAGCGGCAGCCCGCTGGGGAGCGCTGTGTTACAATTAAGAAAAGAAAGGCGGTGACCGGCATGGGGCAATGGATCAGCAAAACGACGCGGCGGCTGCGGTATGTCATCGCGGCAATCCTTGCGGCGGCTCTTCTTTTTTATGGCGCCTGCTGGCTTCTCACTTTCAAAGCCGCCGATATTTTCAATGACACTGCGGCAGAGCGGGATATCTTCCCTGGACGCGTCACGGCAGGCCGGATCTCCGCGGATCTTCTGGGACGGGTTCATATAGAAAATCTCCACTGGACGGGAGAAGAAGGACAGGTGCTGGCAGACATTCCGTCCCTCCAGATTTCCATCAAGCCCTGGGACATTCTAACCGGCCATATCGGTACGATGTCTGTCACTGAGGTGCGCATGACCGGCGCCTATGTGCACCTCCTCTTCGATGACCAGATGCGCCTTCTCTATGTGAAGCCTGAAAAGGGCGGGAAGAAAGAGGCGATCCATCTGACAGGAGCCATGGGGAACCGGCCTTTTCAGTGCGCGCTTCATTTCCAGAACGGCACCATCCAGGTGGACGCGCCGGGGCGGGATTTCCAGATGACCGGCGTTGACCTGAAAGTAAAGGCAGATACGAAACAATATATGGACCTGGATCTGCTGACCGGTCCTTTTACAGGGACAGTACAGGCGCAGCAGCTGGTTCTGAAAGGGAGAGTGGATTTTACCCGGGAAGAGCCGCAGTACCGCATGACCCTCGCAGTGACCGGGTGTGATCCTTCTTCGCTGGATCCGGGCATGGGGATTTCTGATCCCGCCTCGGTTTACGGAACGATCCGTGGTGATCTCCGCCGGCCGGTGATCGACGGGACTCTCGAAATGAAAACACTCACCATGCCGGCGCTTCCTTTTGAAAATGTAAAAGGGAAGTTTCATTATGAAGGAGGGATCCTTATCGCTTCCCAGGTGACAGCGGATGTATTCGGCGGACGCGCCCTCGGGGAGGGACAGTTCCATCTGGGTACGAAAGCCTATGAGGCCCATCTCCAGGGACAGGGCCTCCAGGGCGGCATGGCGGCCAGAGATTTCCAGCTCCGGTGCGACGTGGACCTGGACCTTCACATGGCCTCTGCCGGGCGGGGCGCGCCGCAGGAAGTATGGGGAAGCTTTCTCTCCGGCAGCGGACGCTACCATATGCTCCCTTTTTCCAAAATTTCAGGATCCTTTGACCGAAGCGGCGGCACACTGCGCTTCCGGGACGTGGTGATTTCCCTGGCCATGGGGGACGTTACCACCGACGCTCTCTCCATCCGGCACGGCCGGGTGACGATAGGGCCGGTCTATCTCAGGGAAGCCCTGTCGGGAGAAACCTCCCGGATTCATTGAAAACAGATTTCCCAATGTTTTTCCAAAAATATTTCATCTATCCCCTTGCATTTCTTGACGGATTTGGGTATTATATGAATGTAAGTTAGCACTCGTGAATAGTGAGTGCTAATAATGAAGGAGGAATTGAAATGTTAAAACCATTAGCAGACCGTGTTCTGATCGAAGTTCAGGAAGAAGAAACAAAGACCAAAGGCGGCATCCTGCTGCCGGATACAGCACAGAAAAAATCCCAGAAAGGCAAAGTCCTCGCTGTTGGCGCCGGCAAAATTGCCGACAATGGACAGCGCATTCCTATGGAAGTGAAAGTAGGAGATGAAGTGCTCTTCGCGAAGTACTCCGGTACGGATATCGACGAGAACGGCAAACATCTGCTGCTCATCACCGAACGGGATATTCTCGGTGTATTCTGATTGATCGCATATAAGGAGTGACATAAATGGCTAAGAAAGTACTGTATAACGAAGAAGCCCGTGCGGCTCTTCTCAAAGGCGTTGACCAGCTGGCGAACGCTGTAAAAATTACACTCGGACCGAAAGGCCGCAATGTAGTGCTGGACAAGAAATTCGGCGCTCCCAACATCGTAAACGACGGCGTATCCATTGCCCGTGAAATTGAGCTGAAGGATCCTTTTGAAAACATGGGTGCCCAGCTGGTCAAAGAAGTCGCCACCAAGACCAATGACGTAGCCGGCGACGGCACCACCACCGCTACCCTCCTGGCGCAGTCCATGATTCATGAAGGCATGAGAAACGTAGCAGCCGGCGCGAACCCGATGGTCCTGAAGAAGGGCATCGAACAGGCAGTGGCTGTACTTGTCAAGGAAATCAAGAAGCTCGCAAAACCGGTGACCACCCGTGACGACATTGCCCAGGTTGCTTCCATTTCCGCAGCAGATGCTACTATTGGCGGCCTCATTGCTGACGCTATGGAAAAAGTTGGCAAAGATGGCATCATCAACGTAGAAGAATCCAAGACCATGGAAACGAAGCTGAAATTCACCGAAGGCATGCAGTTTGACCGCGGCTACCTCAGCCCGTACATGGTGACCGATCCTGACAAGATGGAATGTGTCATGAACGATCCCTTCGTCCTCATCACTGACCAGAAGATTACCATGCTCCAGGACATCCTGCCGCTCCTCGAAAAAGTCGTACAGGCCGGCAAGGAACTTCTCATCATCGCAGAAGACGTGGAAGGCGAAGCTCTTGCCACCCTCGTGGTGAACCGCCTCAGAGGCACATTCAAATGCGCCGCTGTCAAAGCTCCGGGCTTTGGTGACCGCCGTAAAGCGATGCTCCAGGATATCGCCATTCTCACTGGCGGCCAGGTCATCAGCCAGGATATGGGCCGCAAGCTCAGCTCCGCAACTGTGGAAGATCTGGGCACCTGCCATCAGATCCGCATCACCAAGGACAACACCACTGTCATCGTGAGCGACAAAGAAGCGGCAGAACGGAAAGAAGCCATTAAGAACCGTGTCAACGAAATCCGCACCCAGCTGGCAGAAACGGTTTCCCAGTTCGACAAGGATAAACTCCAGGAACGTCTGGCCAAACTCGCCGGCGGCGTAGCTGTCATCGAAGTCGGCGCGGCGACCGAAGTGGAAATGAAGGATAAGAGACTCCGCATTGAAGATGCGCTGAACGCTACCCGCGCGGCTGTAGAAGAAGGTATTGTCGCAGGCGGCGGCACCACCCTCATTGACATTGAAGATAAACTGGACGACCTCCACGAAGAAGGAGACGTACAGACCGGCATCAACCTGGTTCGTCACGCCATCGAAGCTCCTGTTCGTCAGATCGCTGACAACGCAGGCCAGGAAGGCTCCATTGTAGCAAGCAAGGTGAAAGAAGCAGCCAAGGGTGTAGGCTACAACGCGGCAGAAGACAAGTACGAAGACATGATCAAAGCAGGCATCGTAGATCCGGCCAAGGTCACCCGTACCGCTCTCCAGAACGCTGCATCCATCGCAGCCCTCGTACTCACCACCGAAGCCATCGTCGGCGACATCCCGGAAGAAAAACCGGCTATGCCCCCGATGCCGGCAGGCGGAATGGGCGGCATGATGTAATCCCTTGAGGAAACATCCATAAATAACCAATAAAAAAGAAGCTCTGCAAGATGCTGCAGGGCTTCTTTTTTGATTGCGTATATCGGCGGGGGGGGAGTGTGATGATCGGCGCTTCCGGCATGATGGCACAACACCGCCTCCGCACCATGTACACTGCCGGTCCACCACGGTGCCCTGCTACGGAAAAGACGGCACCCTCCGGGCGGCACGGGACGCGAAAAACAAGACGGTCTACGTGCCGGATATGCCCTACAAGGATTGAAAGTCTATCTTTGTGGACAAGACGCAGACACTGGAGAAGTGGCAGAAACAACAGCATAATACTACCTCAAAGGCAGATAATACGCAGAAAACCTCAAATAAAAATGATATAATACAAGTAGATCACCTCACTCTAAAGGGACCTCCGAATACTATAACAGAATTCCGTCATAAGAAGGGTGGAATTGACCGAAATTATTATGGGAACGATGGGCTACAATACAAACAGATCAGTAATTTCGACCATGGTAATCCTAAAATGCATCCCTATGGAAAACATGGAGAGCATGCGCATGATTATGAATATGATGCCAATGAAAATTTGATGAAGAGAACAACTCGAGAACTTACAGATGAAGAACGAAAGGAGAATGAGGATATATTATGAATAAAACAGAATTAAAAGAGCGTATCGAGTCGTTAGTAAGCCATGTGTTGTTTACGTA
>CAUBUJ010000014.1 GCA_958439155.1 uncultured Veillonellaceae bacterium | reverse complement strand
ATGGCCTGTCTCCCGAGGCGCGGCAGTAAGGGTCTGAGGTCTGGGGTCTGAGGTCAGATAGTGCATCATTGAGGGAGGAATCGTGGTCTGGAGTCTGAAGTCTGAAGTCGGAAGAGGAAATAGGAATGGCCTTTTTATATGCGGCTTCGCCGCTGGGGCGGATGAAATGGGCGGCATTTGGAACCGGTCAGAAAAGATTTACCCTAAAGGGGGCCCGCAAGGGGCCTCCACGCTTCCCTGTACTTTTTTATGACGCGCGGCGCATATCGCAGAATGGGCCCAGTCGAAATGACGTTCAATTCGAAGCATGCTCCGACCGTTGAGTCATCTCGAGCGGACGTATACTGGGCACATAGCACGAGACCATAACCGCTCTTCTGATGCACAGAGTCGAGAGATCTTTCGCAGGCAGTGATAGTGCAAGCTTTCTATTTTGACGAAAGATCCCCCCCTAAAGGGGGCCCGCAAGGTTCTCCACTCTTTCCTGTACTTTTTTATGGCGTACGGTGCATATCGCAGAATGGGCCCGGTCGAAATGACGAACATTCTGAAGAACACGTAAGATCTCTCGACTCATCCTCGTACTTCTTTGTCCCGACCTATCCACTTCGCCGAATACGTCCGCTCGAGATGACGAACATTTCGAAGGGCGCTTGAGGCCTATAAAATTCATTCCGCTTCCCTCGTGAGACTTCTGACTCCAGACTTCAGATGCCGTTCCAATGATGTACCATCGTCCTTTGACCTTAGACCGCAGACCGCGGGCCCCACGCAAAAGAAACCGTATCGGACATCTCTGCGCATGACAGCCAGCTTCCCAGCCCATTCGGCGCATGAGAATTATCAAGAGAGGCCCATGCGGCGAGCATCCACCTCTTTGCGCCCTGCGCTCTGAACTCTGTACCCCGCTTTCATGGCGCACTCTCTTAACCTGCAGCCATGATGCACCCCCCAGTCCGTCCGGCGCCAGCGGCCTATCAAAATCCCGCCGCCGGCGGCCCCCCTTCTCAATTCTCAACTCTCAACTTACCGATAGAGGAACTTTTTATGGAATCATTACTTGGCGTTACCCTTGGGCAGGCGGCGATCATCCTGCCTCTTGTCTTTCTGGCGGGATTTGTCGACGCTGTAGCCGGCGGAGGCGGATTGATTTCCCTGCCCGGCTTCATCATGAGCGGCCTTCCCATTCATTATGTGATCGGCACCAATAAAATGAGCGCCTTCCTTGGGACATCGCTGGCGACGGCGAAGTATATTACCAATGGGTACGTCCCGTGGCGGCCGGCGCTGGCCGGGATGGTTTTCGCCATGGCCGGCTCCTCTACAGGCGCCAGGGCGGCTCTCTACATGGACCCGGTGATTTTCAAAATGATCATCCTCATCGTACTGCCTTTGACGGCGATTTACGTATTCTGCCGGAAATCCATCGAGTCAGAAAAGCCGCCTTTTCCAGAGAAGAAAACCATGTTCCTTGCCATGGGCATCGCCTTTTTCCTCGGCCTCTACGATGGATTCTACGGCCCCGGCACAGGGACCTTCCTCCTGCTCCTCCTGACGGGTATCGCCCACTTGAAGCTGACCGAAGCAAACGGTGTCACCAAGGTGATCAACTGGACCACCAACGCGGCAGCCCTCGCGGTGTTCCTCTATCACGATACGGTGATGATCCCCCTGGGGCTTCTGGCGGGCGCTTTCAATGTGGCAGGAAATTACCTGGGCGTGAAATATTTCGAACGGAACGGCGCCGGTTCGGTGAAAAATCTGATTCTTCTCGTGCTGGTCATTTTCTTCGCCAAGACAGTGTATGAAATGTGGGGATGACATACAGCGCATGACGGACCTTTGGGGAGGTCCTTTTTTTATGCGGGCGGCAGGGACTGTCAGCGGATGGTGCGCCATTGGAGCAGGGCCCGCGGTCTGAGGTCTAAGGTCAGATAGTGTGTCATTGGAGCGGGGCTGGTGGTCTGGAGACGGGAGTCTGAAGTCTGGAGAGGAAATGGGAAGGGCCTTTTTATATGCGGCTCTGCCGCCGGGGCGGAAGACGAGCTGTGCATCATGGGAACGGGGTCAAAGGTCTGAGGTCTAAGGTCAAAGGCGGATGGTGCGTCATTGGAGCAGGTTTCGTGGTCTGGAGACGGGAGTCTGAAGTCTGGAGAGGAAATAGGAGGGACTTTTTATATGCGGCTCTGCCGCCGGGGCGGAAGACGAGCTGTGTATCATGGGAGCGGGGTCAAAGGTCTGAGGTCTAAGGTCAAAGGCGGATGGTGCGTCATTGGAGCAGGTTTCGTGGTCTGGAGACGGGAGTCTGAAGTCTGGAGAGGAAATAGGAAGGGCCTTTTTATATGCGGCTTCGCCGCTGGGGCGGATGAAATGGGCGGCATTGGGAACTATGCAAAAAAGATTTACCCTAAAGGGGGCCCGCAAGGGGCCTCCACGCTTCCCTGTACTTTTTTATGACGCGCGGCGCATATCGCAGAATGGGCCCGGTCGAAATGACGAACATTCTGAAGAACACGTAAGATCTCTCGACTCATCCTCGTACTTCTTTGTCCCGACCTATCCACTTCGCCGAATACGTCCGCTCGAGATGACGAACATTTCGAAGGGCGCTTGAGGCCTATAAAATTCATTCCGCTTCCCTCGTGAGACTTCTGACTCCAGACTTCAGATGCCGTTCCAATGATGTACCATCGTCCTTTGACCTTAGACCGCAGACCGCGGGCCCCTGTCGAAATGATGCACTTCCTGTCATATCCCTTCATGGCGCACATTTTTCAAGTGCCAGCGGCCTATCAAAATCCCGCCGCAGGCGGCACCACCTTTCTCAATTCTCAACTCTCAACTTACCGATAGAGGAACTTTTTATGGAATCATTACTTGGCGTTACCCTTGGGCAGGCGGCGATCATCCTGCCTCTTGTCTTTCTGGCGGGATTTGTCGACGCTGTAGCCGGCGGAGGCGGATTGATTTCCCTGCCCGGCTTCATCATGAGCGGCCTTCCCATTCATTATGTGATCGGCACCAATAAAATGAGCGCCTTCCTTGGGACATCGCTGGCGACGGCGAAGTATATTACCAATGGGTACGTCCCGTGGCGGCCGGCGCTGGCCGGGATGGTTTTCGCCATGGCCGGCTCCTCTACAGGCGCCAGGGCGGCTCTCTACATGGACCCGGTGATTTTCAAAATGATCATCCTCATCGTACTGCCTTTGACGGCGATTTACGTATTCTGCCGGAAATCCATCGAGTCAGAAAAGCCGCCTTTTCCAGAGAAGAAAACCATGTTCCTTGCCATGGGCATCGCCTTTTTCCTCGGCCTCTACGATGGATTCTACGGCCCCGGCACAGGGACCTTCCTCCTGCTCCTCCTGACGGGTATCGCC
Organism: uncultured Veillonellaceae bacterium; assembly: GCA_958439155.1. Taxonomy (GTDB): domain Bacteria; phylum Bacillota; class Negativicutes; order Veillonellales; family Dialisteraceae; genus UBA1822. The sequence continues at coordinate 17,324 of CAUBUJ010000014.1, read as the reverse complement.
CACTTGAAGCTGACCGAAGCAAACGGTGTCACCAAGGTGATCAACTGGACCACCAACGCGGCAGCCCTCGCGGTGTTCCTCTATCACGATACGGTGATGATCCCCCTGGGGCTTCTGGCGGGCGCTTTCAATGTGGCAGGAAATTACCTGGGCGTGAAATATTTCGAACGGAACGGCGCCGGTTCGGTGAAAAATCTGATTCTTCTCGTGCTGGTCATTTTCTTCGCCAAGACAGTGTATGAAATGTGGGGATGACATACAGCGCATGACGGACCTTTGGGGAGGTCCTTTTTTTATGCGGGCGGCAGGGACTGTCAGCGGATGGTGCGCCATTGGAGCAGGGCTGGCGGTCTGGAGATGGAAGTCTGAAGCCGGAAGAGGAAATAGGAGGGACTTTTTATATGCGGCTCTGCCGCCGGGGCGGAAAACGAGCTGTACATCATGGGAGCGCAGACCGCGGGCCTCTGTCGAAATGATGCATTTCCTGTCATATCCATTCATGGCGTACATTCCTCAGGCGCAGGCGCCGCCTTACTTGTCATTGGCAACTGCGCCCCGGCCGTCCCCAAAATGCCCATGCGGCGAGCATCCTCCCCTCTGCGCTTTGCGCTCTGTACTCTGCGCTTTGCGCTCTGTACTCTGCGCCCCGCTCCTATGACGCGCCTTCCGGCTCATCTCACAGCGGCGAATATTTCTGTTTCCTGTAAAGGAAATCCACTTGACATGGAGACGCCGATTTCGTATAATATGCCTTGTTGGTGATTCTATGTCTCTCGAAAATATTGTAGAAAAGGGAGAGCTCCTGGACTGCTACGGCGCGCTTTTGACGGCGCGGCAGCGGGAGTGCCTGGATCTGTACTATAACGAAAATTTATCCCTCGGCGAGATCGCGGAGGAGTTTCATATTTCCCGTCAGGCCGTGCATGACGCCATGCGCCATGGAGAGGAGCAGCTCCTTTCTTATGAGGAGGCGCTCCATCTGGCGGGGCAGCGGGCGCGGCGGCAGGATGCGGCGCGGCGGCTGGCAGAGTTGATTGCTCCGGAAGGACGGAAGGAAGCGGAAGCGCTTCTTATGATTGTAAAGGAATGAGGTGAAGTCATGCCGTTTGAAAATTTAGGAGACAAGCTGCAGAGCGCGTTCAAAGATCTCCGCGGCAAGGGCAAGCTTTCAGAGAGCGATATTGACAGCGCTCTCCGGGAGGTGCGGCGGGCACTGCTCGAGGCGGATGTCAATTTCAAAGTGGCAAAGGACTTCATCGCCCAGGTGCGGGAGAAGGCCATCGGCGAAGATGTCTTCGGCAGCCTGAAGCCGGACCAGACGGTGATCAAGATCGTCCGGGATGAGCTCACCGAGCTCCTCGGCGGGACCCAGAGCAAGATTACCATGTCTTCTTCCGGTCTTACCATCATCATGCTGGTGGGGCTCCAGGGCGCAGGCAAAACCACCACCGCCGGCAAGCTCGCTCTCATGCTGAAGAAGCGGGGCAAGCATCCCCTCCTTGCGGCGTGCGACGTGTACCGCCCGGCAGCGGTGAAGCAGCTGGAAGTACTCGGTGAGCAGGTGGATGTGCCGGTATACCGCATGCCTACCAATGTGGATCCGGTGCGCATCGCCAAGTACGCCGTGGATACAGCGAAATCCTACAATAAAGACGTGCTCATCCTCGATACGGCAGGGCGGCTCACCATTGATGAGAAGCTCATGGAAGAGCTCCGGAACATCAAGGCAGAAGTCCATCCCCATGAAATTCTCCTGGTGCTGGACTCCATGACCGGCCAGGACGCGGTGACCACGGCGAAAGCGTTCGACGAAAATCTCGGCATTGACGGCACGATCCTCACGAAGATGGACGGTGATGCCCGGGGCGGCGCGGCGCTTTCCATCAAGGCGGTCACAGGCAAGCCGATCAAGCTCATCGGCGTCAGTGAAAAGCTGGACGGCGGCCTGGAAGATTTCTATCCGGACCGCATGGCAGGACGCATCCTCGACCTGGGTGACCTCCAGTCCCTCTTCGAGCAGGCCCAGCGGAACCTGGACCAGGACTCCATGAAGGACGCCATGTCCAAAATGAAAAAGGGCGAATTCACCCTCGACGATTTCTTGAAACAGATGCGCCAGGTGAAGAAGCTCGGTTCCATCCAGAATATTCTTGGCATGATTCCAGGCATGGGCAAGTACAAGGATAAGCTGAAAGACATCGATCTGGACGGAAAGGAAATGAAGCACATCGAAGCGATCATTCTTTCCATGACGCCGAAGGAACGGGCCAATCCGGACATCTTAAACGGGAGCCGGCGGAAACGCATCGCCATGGGTTCCGGCACCCATATCCAGGAAGTGAACCGCATGATCAAGCAATTCAAAGAAATGAAGAAGCAGATGAAGAAGATGAAAGGGAAGAATATGAAGGTCCCGAAAGGCTTCAAATTCCCCGGAGGCATGCTTCCGAAATTGTGAGATGAAAGTTTAGAGTTGAGAGTTTAGAGGAGTGGAAGCCGCCTCAAATCAATGGGCGGCGGAGTTTTTGTAAAAAGGCTTCCCATTTCCTCTAACAACTAACAACTAGCAACTAGTAACTAGTAACTAGCAACTAACAGCTAATAGCTAATAGCTAATAGCTTTCCCATGGGAGCGGCTGATACGCTTCTCCCATCCAACATTTTCCAAGGGAGGTGAAATTATGTTAAAAATCCGTCTGACCCGCATGGGCGCAAAGAAGGTACCGTTCTACCGCGTCGTAGTCATCGACTCCCGCGAAGCAAGAAACGGTGCTCCCGTAGAAACCGTAGGCTGGTATGATCCGGCAAAAACGGAAGCTCCGGTAAAGCTCGACGAAGAAAAGATTCTCTACTGGCTCAGCAAAGGCGCACAGCCGACTGACACCGTTCGGAGCATTCTGAAGAAGAACGGCGTTATGGCTAAGTTTGCTGAATCCAAGAAATAATGGAGGCAAAAGCCATGAAAGAACTGGTAGAATGGATCGTCCGGTCTCTGGTGAAAAATCCGGAGGCTGTGGAAGTGACCGTTGTCCGCAAAGGCACCATGGAGATTTACCAGGTCCATGTGGCCCCTGAGGACATGGGAAAAGTCATCGGCCGGCAGGGACGCATCGCCAATGCGATCCGCACGGTGGTGAAGGCAGGCGCCTTGAAGCAAAATCTGAAAGTCGCTGTCGACATTATCTGAGAGGAACTATTATGGATGAAATGACTATTCTTGTTCCTGTCATGCTGAAATCCAAGCTGACAGAAGCACTGAAATCCAAGCTGCTTGCTGAAATTGACCAGAACCTGTCCCGGGTGGAGCATGACATGGCCCAGCTCGAATTCGAGGGGAATGCCAAACTCAACGAAGCGGCAAAGGTCAATATGCAGGCGGTAGCACCGCTGCGGGCGCAGATCGAAGCGCAGAAGGCCCAGATGACCCAGGTGAAGGAAAAACTCACCGCTGACAAAGCGCACCTGGAAAAACTGGCCATCGGCGCGGAAATTCCCCGCGGCCCGGTGAACCGTGTAGTGACCCTCCACGTAGGCGACGATATGAACGCTGCCCGCGGCGGGGAGATCCTCGTAGAAGATGGAAAGGTCATCGCTTTCCGTGAATAACGCAGCCGACGAAAGAATTGAGGTCGGAAAAATTGTTGCCCCGCATGGTGTGCGGGGTGATTTGCGTATCCGGCCGGATATCGAGCGGCCGACCATCTTCAAACAAGTGCACCATATTTTCCTTGGCGGGAAGGAATACAAAATCCTCTCTGCCAGGCCCCACAAAAATATATACATCCTTCACGTAGAAGGGGTAGACGACAGAAATACAGCGGAGACACTCATCGGGAAAACCGGGGAGGTCCCGCTTTCTGAGCTGCCCAGATTACCGGAAGGGGAGTATTACTATTTCCAGCTTCTCCGCCTCACCGTGGTGGAAGAAGATGGCCATGTGGTGGGCCCCATCAAGGAAATCATCGAGACCGGCGCGAACAATGTGTACGTCATCGGTCTTGCGAAGGGAAAAGAACTGTGCATCCCGGCGATTCCCTCATGCGTTCTCGCTGTCGATCTAAAGGCGGGACGCATGACGGTGCGCCTGCCTGAATGGGAGGACTGACATGAAAATTGACATTCTCTCCCTCTTTCCAGAATTCATTGAAGCCTTCTTCCACCAGAGCATGATCAAGCGCGCTCTCGAAGGGGGACTCCTTGAAATGGGCGTGACCAATCCCCGGGATTTTTCCCACAATAAGCACAACCAGGTGGACGATACCATCTGCGGCGGCGGCGCGGGCATGCTCATGATGTGCGGCCCCCTCTTCGAGGCGTGCGAGGCGGTGCTCCCGGAGAAAACGCCCCGGAGCCGGGTGATTTTCCTTTCCCCTGCAGGAGAGACCTTCACCCAGGACAAGGCGAAACAGCTCTACCGGGACTATGACCATCTGGTGCTCATCTGCGGGCACTATGAAGGGGTAGACCACCGGGTGGAAGAACATCTGGCAGACGAACTCATCTCCATTGGCGACTACGTCCTGACCGGCGGCGAGCTGGGCGCCATGGTCATCGCTGACGCGGTGGCCCGCATGGTGCCCGGCGTCCTGGGCGACGCAGGGAGCGCCGCCAGCGACTCCTTCTACGAGCCCATCCTCGAGTACCCCCAGTACACCCGTCCCGTGGAATACCGGGGCTGGCATGTGCCGGAAGTGCTCCTCTCCGGCCATCACGCCAATATCGCCCGGTGGCGGAGAAAAGAAGCGCTCCGCCGCACCCTCCATGTCCGTCCGGACCTGCTGAAGAAGCTTACTCTCTCGAAAGAAGACAAGAAACTTCTCGAAGAAATCCGCCGGGAAGAGGGAGAAAAAAGTTGAGAGTTAAGAGTTGAGAGTTTAGAGGGATGGAGCGCCGCCGCAGATCAACGGGCGGCGGAGTTTTTGAAAAAGACTTCCCATTTCCTCTAGCAACTAGTAACTAATAGCTAATAGCTGAGAGTTTAGAGGGATGGAGCGCCGCCGCAGATCAATGGCGGCGGAGTTTTTGAAAAAGACTTCCCATTTTCTCTAGCAACTAACAGCTAGCAGCTAAAAGCTAACAGCTAAAAGCTAACAGCTAACAGCTAAAAGCAATCACTAACCGCCAACAGAAAAGAGGAATGACTATGGCACCCTGTTACATAGGGCTCATTCATTACCCCATTTACAACAAGCACATGAAAGTGATCACCACGGCGCTCACGAATTATGATCTTCATGATATCGCCCGCTCCGCCAGGACCTACGATGTGCGGACCTACTTCATCATTCATCCCGTCGAAGCCCAGCGCCAGATGGCGCGGGTCATCATGGACCACTGGAAAACCGGCGCGGGAAGCACCTACAACCCGAACCGCCGGGAAGCCTTCGATGAGACCGCCCTCGTGCCGGACCTTGAGACGGCCATCGCCCAGATCGAGAAAGACTGCGGCGAAAAGCCCCTCATCATCACCACCGACGCCCGGGTCTATCCCAATACGGTTTCCTATCCGTTCATGCGGAAGAAAATCCATGAAGGCACCAGACCGGTGTTCCTGCTCTTCGGCACAGGCTACGGCATGACGAAGGAAATGATGAAACAGTTCGATTACATACTTGAACCGATTTATGGCTGCGGCAGCTACAACCACCTCTGCGTGAGAAGCGCCGTCGCCATCATCCTGGACCGCCTACTGGGAGAAGCATGGTGGGAAGGGAAAAAGGAGGATTAACATGTCGGGACATTCCAAATGGGAAAACATCAAGAGAAAGAAAGGTAAAACCGACGCGATCCGCGCCAAAATTACCACAAAGATTTCCAAGGAAATCACCATCGCAGCCCGTATGGGCGGCGGCGACCCGGTAGGCAATATGCGCCTGAAACTGGCCCTCACCAAGGCGAAGCAGAACAACGTGCCGAAGGAAAATATCCAGAGAGCCATCGCCAAAGGCGTAGGCGCTGCCGGCGGCGTGGGCTTCGACGAAGTGACCTACGAAGGCTACGGCCCGGGAGGCACCGCGATCATCGCTGAATGCAACACAGACAACCGGAACCGCATGGCCGCAGATATGCGCCACGCCTTCACCCATCACGGCGGCAACCTCGGCGCGTCCGGGTGCGTGGCATGGATGTTCAAGAAAAAAGGCAGCATCATCGTAGACAAAGACGCTGTCGATGAAGACACCATCATGATGCTCGCCCTCGACGCAGGCGCTGACGACGTAGCTGCCAACGAAGACAGCTATGAAATCACCACCTCCCCGGAAAACTTCATTACCGTCTCCGATGCGCTGGAAAAAGAAAACATCCCCGTATCGGCTTCCGAAGTGGCCATGGTACCGGACACCTACGTGAAACTCGAAGGCGACCAGGCAGAAACCATGCAGCACCTCATTGCGGAACTGGAAGACATGGACGACGTGCAGGAAGTCTACACCAACGCCCAGCTTCCGGAAAGCGACGAATAATGGAAGATCCTGGAGGCATCCCGCCCTATCCCGGCGCATCATAAAAGCTGTGAAGAGAAATTTCGTGATTTCCTTCACAGCTTTTTTGATGGGGAAATGGAGGGGATACGTCATGGCTGCCGGCAGCGGGAAGTGCATCATGAGAGCGGGGTTGAGAGTTGAGAGCTACCAGTTTAGAGGGGCGGTGCCGCCTGCGGCGGGATTATTATATGCCTCAGGCGCCCTTCGAAATGTTCGTCATTTCGACCGGGCCTGTTCTGCGATATGCGCTGTGTGTCATAAAAAAGTACGGGAAAGAGTGGAGACCCCTTGTGGGTCCCCTTTAGGGTAGATCTTACGTAAAAATCGAAGGCTCGCCCCGGGTCGGGGAGGAGAAGGTGACAGTGGTCACGTTCTCCGCTGCTACAAAAGCGGGCTATGCTCTTTCCTTACTTGGCAGCGCGGGTCTGTCAGCGAAGCCGCCTTCCAAGGGTTGGGCCTGCGTACCAAGTGATTTTAACATCGCTATGGGCGATGTTTTAAGGCTCGCCCCGAGTAGGGGAGAGCTGTCAGCGAAGCTGACTGAGAGGGGATGCGCCTGCGTACTCACTGATTTTAAACCCGTTCATGCGCGGCGAAGCCGCCATACAAAAAGTTCTTCCTATTTCCTCTCCAGACTTCAGACTCCCGACTCCAGACCGCGGGGCCTGCTCCCATGATGCACCATCCGCCAACAGCCAACAGCTAACAGCTTCCCACATGGGCGAAAATATTTTCTATTTTCCTCTTGACAAACAAGAACAGATATTCTATACTACAGACATACCGAACAGATGAGCGAATTGTTCAAGGAAAGGAGAAGGTATGACAGACAATATGCTCCGGGTACCCATGTATTTTCCCGAGCGGGAGGTACCGGCAGAATGCCGGCGGGTGCGGCTCTTTGATCTGATCTGCTGCGGCGGGCACCGGTTTCTCGAGTTCAAGCAGGGGAAGGAACGGGTCCGGGTGGATTGGGATTATTTCTTCCGTGAGCTTTATGAGAAGGATCAGATCGCCAGGCGCATGATGACATTGTAAGGAAAGGATAGATTGTGAAAAACTACCGAGTACGGCCCAGTGAGGCACGAACCGGAGCTTCTCTATAGAGGCTCCGGTTTTATTTGTAAGGAAAGGAGATTTCTCCAGTTCTTCCGAAAAAAATCATCATATTCATAAGGAAAGGGGGTGGTTATCAAGGGCACTGGATGGCGGAAGGGACGGGCCTGGCCCATTCCTTCCAGACGGTATTCAGCATAGGATTGCGCGAAGCGCGGAAAGGAAAGACATATGGATAAAGTACTGAAATTAACGTTCAACGCGGAAGGAAATGATACCATTACGGTGCGCATTTCTTCTCCGAAAGATGGTCTCGACGCGGCGGCTCTGCAGAGCGCGGCAACCGATCTGGCGGCGGTCCTCGAAGGGGACGGCGGCGCGGCGGCGACGACGCTGAAAGAGGCGAAGTACATCGTCACCACCGAAACTGTGATTCTGTGATTTTTGAAAGGAAAGAGAGGATTTCTATATGGCAGCAGTGAAAACGAGAGTGGATACCCGTCTTTCTGTGGTGATGACCACCGGGGAGATGAAGAATGGGAAGGATGTGACCCGCACGATCAGTCTTTCCAATATCCGGAATGACGCCGCGGATGACGCGCTCCTCGCAGCGGGACGCGCTGTGGGCGCCCTGGCCGACAAGGATCTGGCCGGCGTGAAGGTGAGCGAGACCTACACTTTGACCGAAGGGGCGTAATCCCCCGTATGCAGTACCGCCGGAGAGCTGGCGGAGAAAGGAGACCTATGGCAGTGAGCGCAGACAGATGGAAATCTCTCTGGGATTTCCTCGGACCGTGGATCGCAAGTCTGGCGGATCATTATATCCGGCAGTGGCTTGAACGGCAGGGAGGGAAATCCGGGGAATCTTCCGGAGAGTCCGGGAAGGGGAAATGATGCCTTTCACATGGGAATGGATCCCCCTTCTCACCGCCGCCGGCGCCGCCGCGGCCCTCGTGAGGACCATGGTGCTTCATCCATGGATGGAAGCGAGGAAGCGGCAGCGCGAGGCCGATAAGGAGCGGCTCCGGTGGATCTCGGAAGAGGTCACCGCCCTGCGGCGGGACACGCGGCGCATGATGGATGAGATCCTCCTCATGCGCAAGGAAATCGCCCGGATCCACCCGGGCCGATAAGGATCGGAAAGGCCGCCGGCAGGCGGCTTTTTCTGTTGTAATTGTTCATGTCATACAGAACACAGGAAATGTTTAATTTCCCAAAATTTTTGCCGGGACCGGCAGGGAGCGGGGACAAGCGGCATGGACAGGAGATTCCCGTTTGACACAGCCTTTACGGGCAAGGTATAATGAGTTGTTCTAACTGATAAAAAGAAAATTTCATGTTTTATTTTTTTGTCTAATTGAGAATCAAAGGGGAAACAAATCCAATGAAGCACATCACCGCGAAACTGCTGCTGGCGGCTCTGCTTGCCGGCGTATCTGCCGCTGCAGGCGCAGCCAATCCGTTTTCTGACGTGAAGAGCACTGACTGGTCCTACCAGGCTGTGACGAAGCTCGCCCAGGAAGGGGTCGTCACGGGCTACCCGGACGGCACGTTCCAGGGAGAGAAGCCGATCACCCGCTATGAAATGGCGAAAATCACCGCAGGCCTCATGGCGCGGGAACAGGAACTCTCCGCCTCCCAGCAGGAAACGGTGAAGAAGCTTTCCGGCGAATACGCAGGGGAACTGGAAAACCTCGGCGTCCGCGTGTCGGAACTGGAAAAGAAAGCGTCCAATACCCAGGTCATTCTGGAATGGCGTCTGAACTATCTTCCTGTGTATGACAATATTTATAAAGACAGCAAGGAAAGCCATGATCTTTTCGGCTCCCGTCTGCGTCTCAATACCATCACCAAAGTGGATGACCGCATTCATGTCTATGGCCAGGGCCAGGTACTGATGGGACTGGGCGGAGAAGATTATATTCCGCGGAACAGCTATAATTATGAATCCAAAGATGGGGAATTCACTTTGACCCGTCTGTTTTCCACCTATCATTTTGGTGATAACAAGGGAGATGACAGAGGATTCGGCCCGTCGAAAGATCTGTTCCTGATCGGCCAGTTCCCCGTCAAAATGGGCGTTACCGGCTATACCTATGACGATACTTTCAAAGGGGTCGCTCTCCAGCTGGGCGATGCCTATGTAGGCGGCAAGTTTACGCTCGCTTACGGCCGGGCAGCGGGGATCAATTACAATTACACCGCTCCTATGATGAGAGGCCTTCCTGGCTTTAAACAGCTCACTGCGCAGAATGTATATAACCAGGTAATGGGTATGACCCAGGGACAGGGACAGCAGTTGGCCGAGGCCATGAAGGATGCTATCAATCAGGCGGATTCTGCAGATGATCTGTATAAGCGCATTAATGGGGTGGTAGGTAAGCTGGATCCTGCTGTACAGGCCCAGGTTGGTCCCCAGATTCAGCATTTGCTGGCACAAGTTAAACCTTTTGAAGATAAGATGGAGTGGGAAAGCGGAACTCTCTATCCCATGGGGCCTGATGTCAAAATGGCGGAAGGAGAAGATGAGGATGTACCGGTAGCGTACGCATCCTATATCTACCGCAATCCCAACAAGTATGAATTCCACCTGTATGGCATGAAAGCCATCGGTCCGGTAGGCCATATTGCGAAAGCTTACGGCACGGCCCTTTCCTATGACGTCACCGACAAATGGAATGTGCACGGCGAATTTGTAAAGAACCTTCGGAAGCTTCCTCTCAACAATGAACGGCCGTACAGCTTCAATTACGGCCTGTCCTTCGGCAAGGCTGATGTACTGAAAGAGAAGTCCTATTCCTTCGGTGTGGACTATGTATACAGTCAGGCAGGAACCTACTTCGGCGGCTCCGGCAACGACATTGTTGACCAGTACATGGGACATGTTTATAAAAACTGGAAAGGTATGGGACCGACACCGGCATACATTGCGGACAAAATGGAAGCAGTCATGGCAGGTCAGGACGGCGGCAACTTCGGCGGCGCGAAATTCTTCCTTGCCAAGGCCCAGTATGTCCCGGTGAAGGGCCTCATCGTCGAAGCAAACTACGGCTTCAAAGCGAAAGACATGGGCGGCCGCAAGATGGACGATATGTTCCAGATCATGGCTACCATGTACTACAAGTAATTTCACAGCAAAAAAGAACGGTACCGATGCCGTTCTTTTTTATTGCCGTTAGCGCAAAGAAAAATCCCTGCCTCACCAACCGGTGAAGCAGGAATTGATTTTATGAGAGGAAAATCAGGCGGAGCGCGAGAAGACAGAGGGCGCCCGCCAGGAGGTAGAGGATGGAGCTCCCTTTGACGCGTTTCGAAATTTTCGCGCCGATCTGCGCCCCCAGAATGGCGCCGGCGCCAAAGAGAATGGCATAGCCCCAGAGAACGTGCCCTTCCCACTGATGGGAAATGACGCCGATGAGAGAAGAAATGGCCAGGACAAAATGGCTCGTGGCGGTAGCGATATGCGGCGGGAAGCCGAGGAATCCGATCATGGCCGGCACATGGATGACGCCGCCGCCGATGCCAAAGATGGACGAAATAAAGCCGATCACAAAACTGATCACCACGCCGAGGGGCATATTCACCTTCACGTCCTCCGGACGGATCGCCATTTCATCCGCTGCGGGAGCGGGCTTCTTTTTCATGTTTTTCCAGATGATGACGCAGGAAATGAAAAGGAGAAGCACGCCGAAAGCGGTGCGGAAGGTGGGACCGGTGAACCAGTTCGACCAGAAAGCCCCGAGCACCGCGCCGGGAATGGTAGCTGCCGCGAAGGGGAAAGCCGCGTCAAATTTGATCTTCTTCTGCTTCTTGTAAGCAAAGCTTCCCGAGAGGGCGTTGAAGAAGACAATGGCAAGTGACGTGCCGATGATGGCCTGCGGCGGCCAGTCGAAGATCCACATGAAGAGAGGAACAAAAATAATCCCGCCGCCGGCGCCGATAAGCGTGCCGAAAGCGGCCACCGCCATGCCGAGGATGATGTAGAGAATGGCGGAGAAGAAAGTGATGCCGGAGAAAAGTTCCATAATGCCTCCTTGGGTGGGAAAGTGGGGAAAGTTTAAAGTTTAGAGCTATGAGTTTAGAGGGGTGGTGCCGCCTGCGGCGGAAATTTTATAATACTCAAGCGCCGTATGGGCTTAGCTCATTTGTCCCGTATTGGGAATATGAGTCCATTGGTATTCCACCTATTTCTTTCTTTTCTGGAAAAGAATACTCGCTAAAATCGTGCAAGTACAGGCGAAACCGGTGGAGCCGAATACCCTGAAGGGCACAGGCGAAAGAAACCACCGCCCATCTCGCTTTGCCTAATTCCCGCTCCTGCTCACCTCCATTGCCCCTTGCGGGGTCGTCAAGACTTCGAATGGGCGGCGAAGCTGTACCGTGTAGTGATGTTTGTGCGCAGGCGCGTTTTCTTCGAAATGTGCGTCATCGGGACCGGTCGTTATTCGCGCTTCATGGGGTATCACAAACAATGGACAATGATTGGAGGAGTGGAGAGATCTCTCGACTCTGTGCTTCATAGGATGGGAAAATGCTTTATGTCAACCATCCCATGTACATCCGCTCGAGATGACCCATCATGATTTGTGCCTTCGAAATGCTCGTCATCGGGGTCGGACGAACGAAGGATATTTGCGTAAGATGAAATAAAAAGCACGGGAAAGAGTGGAGAGATCTTTCGAATCCTGCTTCCTGCGCTGCTGTAATAAGCTGGCTGTGCCGGACTTCTATATTCGCAGTGCGGACCTGTCAGCGAAGCTGACTGAGAGGGGTTGGGGGATACAGTGATTTTAAACTCGTGGTGGGAGTATTTCCTGGCGACCGCGATTATCTTGATCTCATGCGCCCATACATCGTTTAAAACCACGATATACGCATACCCGCCCCTCTCAGGCCCTTGGCCAGCTCTCCCCTGCTCGGGGCGAGCCTTCGATTTTTACATAAGATCTACCCTAAAGGGGGCCGCAAGGGCCTCCGTTCTCCGGCGTACTTCGTTGACAGTCCAAACGCATAAGCCGGGATACCTCCAGTCGAGATGACGAACATGGCTAAGAAAACGGGTATAGAACCAAGCGTTGGCATACAAACAAAAAGCAGAAATAATGACTCTGTACAGGGCTCGCCCCGCAAGGGGAGAGCTGGCCGAAGGCCTGAGAGGGGTTGGGCCTGCGTACGAAGTGGCTTTCAAACCGTCATGCGCGGCGAAGCCGAAATATAAAAAGACCTTCCTATTCCCGCCGCAGATCTCAGACCTTTGACCCCGCACAAGTGATGCACCAGCCGCCAACAGCCAACAGCTAAAAGCCAACAGCCAACAGCTAAAAGCCAACAGCTAAAAGCTAAAAGCTAAAAGTCAACGGCTAATCATCCTAATATATTACACTATTATAACAGTCTCTCCATATATGCCAATATATAAAATCACAGAGGTATGCCGCATTAGGCCGGCTTGCAGAGACAGGACGGCGATTTCCTGCGTGGATATGCATGGAATGTATACATTAATAGGAACTGTATCGAAAAACGGAATGCCGCCTGCGGGAATGAGAAAAAGCGCATACCCGCTATAGAAGAATTGAAATTGACTTGTGCTGCCGGAACAGATATAGTAAAAATTATGGAAAGAATCAGTCAAAGATTTCTAAAAGGGGGATTTCACATGAATAAGAAATGGTTGGGCGCGGCAGCGGCGGTGGTGCTCATGGCGGCGGTCGCCGGCTGCGGCGGGAATGGCGGCGGCAGCGGGAGCGCGTCGAAGATTCCGAAGGATATGCTCGTGGTGGGCATCGCCACCGATGTGGCCAGCGTGGATCCGGCGGTGGCTATGGAAAACTGGCAGGTGCCGTACTACTGTTATGAGCGCCTTGTGCAGTACAAGATGGAAAACGGCAAGCCTTCGACGGAAGTGGAAGGATCTCTCGCCAAGTCCTGGACCGTTTCGGATGACGGCCTCACCTGGACCTTTAAGCTCAATAAAGGCCATAAATTCGCAGACGGCACGGAAGTGGACGCGAAGGCGGTGAAATTTTCCTTCGACCGCGTGAAGGCTATCAAGAAAGGTCCGTCAGACTATTTCAAGCTGGTCCAGTCGGTGGAAGCGCCGGACAGTGAGACCGTGGTGATCACCTTGACGAAGCCTTTCGCGCCGTTCCTTCAGACTCTTGCTGTAGACAGCGGGAATATTGTGAATCCGAAGGTGATGGAACACGAACAGAACGGCGACTTCGCCTCCGGGTACCTGGCGGGCCACAGCGCCGGCTCCGGCCCTTACCAGATTTCTGAATTCAACCAGGGCCAGAGCATCAAGCTCACGGCCAATCCGAATTATTCCGGAAAGAAGCCGGCCCTCTCTGCGATTTCCTTCCAGATCATCAAGGATCCTTCCGCGCAGCGTCTCCAGCTCGAGAAGGGCGACCTGGATGTAGCGGCAGGCATCCCCATGAACCAGCTGGAAGAGCTGAAGAAGAATAAAGATGTGACCATCCATGAAGCGCCGGGCATGCTGTGCAGCGTGATTTACCTGAACAATACGAAGGCGCCGTTGGACAATGTGAAATTCCGCCAGGCTCTGGCTTACGCGGTGGATTACAAGGGCATCATTGACGGCGCTGTGAAAGGCCACGGGGAGCAGCTCACCACGCCGGTGCCGAAGGGTATGTGGGGCCGCGACGACAATGCTGCGGGATACACCTATGATGTGAACAAGGCAAAGGAACTCCTCGCCCAGTCAGGCGTGCCGGAAGGAACCCAGCTGACCCTCCTCTACTCGGACAACCAGCCGTTCAATGAGACCCAGGCGCTCATGCTCCAGAACAACCTGAAAGCGATCGGCCTCGATCTGAAGCTGGAAAAGACCGCATGGCCCACATTCCGTGAACGGGTGGACAAGAAAGATTTCGAAATGGGCATGGGCACATGGTCCCCGGATTACGCCGATCCGCAGAACTATATGAGCTACTGGTTTGACTCGGGCTATTTTGGCCTCGCAGGAAACCGGTCCTTCTACCAGAATCCGGAAGTGGACGCGCTCCTCCGGGAAGCGGAAACTTCTTCGGATCACCAGAAACGGATCGAGCTCTACCAGAAAGCGCAGCAGCTGGTTCTGGCCGATGCGCCGTACCTCTTCCTCTTCCAGACGAACGCCATGGTTCCCATGCGTTCCAATGTGAAAGGTTTCGTGTACAATCCGATGCTGGACAATATGTACAATTTCGCCGATATGAGCAAGGAATAACAGATTCTTTGGATAGAAACGCCGTCCTCTCCATGGGGGACGGCGTTTTGTCATGCGCCTGTGAGGCCTCTTCCATAGGCGGAAGATGAGAGAAATAAATAATGAATAGCAAAAGAAAATATAGAGTTTCACTTTAATTCATTTGAAAATAAAAAGACTTGATTAATAGTACAACTTATGATATTTTAATCGCAGATATCGTTTCATGTGAAAATGTCACAAGATTGACGCGGCGCATAGGACTGGGACAGAGAAAAATGGAGAGTGCAGGAGAGCCTGCTTTTTTTATGGGAAAAGTCTCTGTTCCTGCGAGTGATTCTCTATTGCGGCGCGGCGGGGAAGTGCCCCGGTAAGGAGGAGACTATGAAGAAATTGTGGATGCTCGCGGCAGCAGCAGGACTTTGTGCTATGGTCATGGCAGGATGCGGCGGCAGCGGCGAAAGTGGAAATGCAGAAAAAGCCCAGGCCAAGGGACAGGAGAAGGTGCTGAAAGTAGGGACGGACGCGACGTTCCCGCCTTTTGAATATCATCAGGCCAAGAGCAACACTTATACGGGCTTTGACATCGAGCTTATCGACGGGGTGGCAAAGACTATGGGCTACGACAAGGTGGAAATCGTGGACACCCATATCGCCGATATTGAAAAAGATTTGGCAGACAACAAATTTGACATCGCCCTCCGGTGCCTGGCGGTGACAGACCGGCGGAAAGAATTGATGGATTTCACCGATCCTTACCTGATGGGCGCCTACGGCGTGGCTGTGCCGGCGCGGCAGGCCGATTCCTTTGATTCATCGGTCATGAAGGATAAAAAGATCGCCGTGGAAAAAGGATCCGCGCCGGAACGGCTTCTCCGCAGCATGGGATATACCGAATTTGAACTCACTGCGAGCAACGAAGACGCCCTCCGCAGGGTCGCTTCCGGCGCGGCAGACGCAGCGGTCATGAGTAAGTACACCATCGCTTTCTACGAAGCCAACGGCTACGGCGACCAGGTGAAAGCTGTCCCCGGGCTCTACATCGGCGGCGAAGTGCCTATCGCCATGGCAGTGCGCAAAGGAGACAAGGATCTCCTGGACAAGGTGAACAGCGCACTCAAAGAATATAAGGGAACTACGCTCTACAGCCAGCTGAAGAAAACTTATTTTGGCAATGTGAAATAAGCCGCAGGTTCCATAGAAATCCCGCCCGGCCTCCATGGCAGGGGCGGGATTTTTGCGTGCCCCGGCAGGCGGTTTATCGCATGGGGCGCGGCCGATGGGACGGGGAAAGCAGGTGCGCATCACGGGAACGGGGCGCAGAGTACAGGGCGCAAAGTGCAGAGCGGCGGATCTGCATTACAAAAAGCCCATCCGCTTTCCTCTTCAGACTTCTGTCTCCAGACTTCAGACCCCGCTCCCCTGACGCACTTTCAGGCCTTTGACCTCAGACCCCGCCACCAGCGGCGGAGCCGCATATAAAAGCGCTTCCGCTTCTCTTTCCAGACTTCTGGCGCTCAACTTCAGCCGTCGAGCCCATGACAGGGGCCGCTGGAGATTCCAGATATTTCTCACAGGGCTGGACAAATAAACGGTAAGAAGTTATAATTATGTCATAAGCAAAAATAATTGCTTACTCACATCATCCACCCTTCGGGAAAGCACCGGTCCGCTCTGCGGCAGGTGCTTTTTCTATGGGCGGTTACCCGCTGCAAGGCGGCAAATGGGCATAAAAAAAGGAACCGGAAAGGCTCCTTTTTATTTTGGGATCAATGCAGCAGCGGCAGCGTTTTTTTCGCGCCGGATCCATCAGGAAGGCGGAAGCCTGCTTTTACAAGGACTGCGCCGGCAGCGAAAGCGGCGACCGTATTTACCAGGCCTTCGAGGAGAAGTCCCGGCGTGGACGCAAGGCCCGCAGCGAAGCTTCCGTAAATGGCAGCCCCTGCCAGAGTATACGCCGCAGCCATCCAGAGGGAGGAGAGAACGAAGCCTGCGAGCACCGGCAGGGAGAGGAGTTTCCAGTTTTCTCCGGCAGAGCGGCTGACGATTTCTACCATGACATACTTGATGATGAGGGTGGGAATGATCCAGATAGGAAATCCCCCGAGGAGGTCAGCCAGAGCGGAACCGATCGCAGCGGCCAGGCCCGCTTCCCGGCGTCCCATGTAGAGCGCGGTAAGGAAAATCACCGCGTCCCCCAGATGGGCGTAGCCGAGAGGAATCGGTACCTTGGGGAATACGGTCATAAGAAAGGTGAGCACCGCCGCGGCGGCAGCAAAGCACAGTGACCGCGTTGGATTGAGATGAGTTTGTTCCATAATTGCCTCCTTGGGAATGTCTTTATTTCTGAGAATTATAGCATGAATGGAGGCAGAAGAAAGGGGGCATAGGAAATTTTAGAAGAATTGTACCGATACAGCGGAGACGGGTGATCATGGGCGGGGTATGGGAAGTGCGTCAATGGGAGCGGGGTCTGAGGTCTGAAGAGGAAAGCGGAAACATTTTTTATGTGGCGGCTTCGCCGCTGATTGTCATCCACTGGGGGAGAGCTGTCAGCAGAGCCATCTCTC